>JAKASY010000175.1 GCA_021817625.1 Bacillota bacterium
GACCCGGTCCGCAGCGTTTCGATGTGGCGCGCCTTGGGGCGCGCCGCCTTTCCTCGTATCCGCCGCGACGGCCCAGCCAAGAAATGCATGTTCTATGTCCGCGCACGTCGAGACGTATGTGGAAGGAATCTTTGCACCTTTCGGCGAACCCGGTCGCTTCATTCCCGGCTCTGGCCGGAGGCGACGGGGGGGCCAAGCGTGGCGCGCGTTCCGCTCAATGGCTTCGAGGCGATTCGCAGGGTGGGCGTGCCGAAGCCGTCCCCCGACGGCGCGCGCGTGGTGTTCGCGCTCGCCCACGTCGATGCGGACGAGAACCGCTACCGCAGCGAGCTCTGGCTGTATTCGCGCGCGAGCGGGGAGGCGCGCGCGTTCACGTCCGGCCCGTCGGACGCGTCGCCGGCGTGGTCGCCTGACGGCTCGGCCATCGCGTTTCTGGGCGTGCGCGGCGACGACCAGGAGCCGCAGGTCTACCTCCTGCCCGTCGGCGGCGGCGAGGCGCGGCGGCTCTCGAGCGGGCTCAAAGGGGCCGGCCAGCTCGCCTTCCGCCCGGACGGCCGGGCGGTCACCGTGACGGCCTGGAAGGACGAGGCCGAGGACGACACTGCGGACCTTTGGCGGGCCATCGAAGAGGCCGGCGCCCTGCCCAAGGAGGGCGCGCGCACGCAGGACGTGCGCATGAGCGCCCGCGTGAAGTACCGGGCGGACGGAGTCGGCTACGCCGACGATCGCCGCCGCCACGTCGCCCAGGTGGAGGTCGGCGACGCGCCGGCCGAGGCCAAGTGGCTGACCACCGGCGCCTACGACGTCATGCAGTACGCGTGGCATCCCGGCGGGACGCGCCTGGCGTTCATGCGCGGTCACACCGGCAAGCTCGACGAGTACTGGGACACCGGCGTGTATGAGGTCGACACCGCGGCGGGGTCCGAGGCGCGGCGCATCGCCTACCCCGGCGGCCGAATCGGCGGCTTCGCCTGGTCGCCGGACGGCGCTCGCCTCGCCCTCATCGCCGAGGACCAGAGCCTCGGCGTCGCCACCGACCAGCGGCTGTGGCTGTGCGACCCGTCGGACGGCAGCCTGACGCGGCTGGCGTCGGACCTCGATCGGCCCTTCGGGCCAGGCATGTTCGGCGACTCGGCGCCCTTCCCCGAGCGCGCGGACATCGCCTGGGACCCGGACGGGCAGGGGCTTTGCGTGCAGGTTCAGGACGAGGGCAGCGTCTACCCGGTGCACGTGCGCCTGTCCGACGGCCGCCGGACGCGCCTCGTACCCGAGTCGTTCCGCGGAAACTGCGCCAGCGTCGCGCGCGCCCCGGACGCCTACTGGTCGGCCGTTGACAGCTCTGACCGGCCGGCCGAGGTGTGCGAGATCCCGCTTTCGGGTGGTGAACCGATCCGCCGCACGGATGTGAACACGAGCGCGCTCGCCGCCTGGGAGGCGCGGCCGTTCGAGTCCATCCGCTTCACGAGCCCCGACGGCACCGCGGTGCAGGCGTTCGTCGCCAAGCCTCCCGATTTCGCCGAGGGAAAGCGCCACCCGCTCCTGCTCCTCGTCCACGGCGGTCCGCACGGCATGTTCGGCCACAGCTTCGAGCACGAGGTGCTGCACCACGCCTCGGAGGGGCGCGTGGTGCTCATGGTCAACCCGCGTGGCAGCTACGGCTACGGTCAGGCCTTCACCCACGCCTGCGTCGACGACTGGGGCGGCGGCGACTTCCAGGACATCATGGCCGGGGTCGACGAGGTGGTTCGGCGCGGCTGGGTCGACCCGGCCCGCATGGCCGTGAACGGCATCAGCTACGGCGGCTACATGTCGAGCTGGATCCTCACGCACACCGACCGCTTCGCCTGCGCCATACCTGAGATGCTCGTGAGCGACCTCGTAAGCATGGCGGGCACGAGCGACATCGGCTGGTTCCTGGGCAGGGACGAGGCCGGCGGCACGCCGCTCGACGGCGGCCGGGGCCTGTGGGCGCACTCGCCCCTGTCGAGCGTTCAGGGCGCAACGACCCCGACCCTGATCATCGAGGGAGAGGTCGACTACCGCTGCCCCATCGGCCAGGGCGAGGAGCTGTTCATGGCGCTTCGCTGGCAGGGGGTCGAGGCGGTGCTGGTCCGCCTGCAGGGAGCGAGCCACGTGGCCGCGTGGACCGGCGCACCGCGCCAGCGCCTGGCGCGCAAGGCCCTGATCCAGGGCTTCCTGACCCGCCACGGCGTGAGCGGCGAGCCGGTAGCCTGAGAGCCACGCGCGGCGCACCCGGCCCGGACATCCGAAGGGAGGATCCCCATGCCCGCCTGGACCGACGCGTACGAGGGCTTCGTCCGGCCCATCCTCGAGCAGGAGGACGTGGTCGGGCTCGCCGTGGCTGTCGCGGACGCGGGCCGGCCCGTGTACTTCGGAGGCTTCGGCCACCGCGACCGCGAGCGCGGCCTGCCCGTGACCGAGCACACCTTGTTCGGCATCGGCTCGATCACGAAGTCGTTCACGGCGGTGGCGATCATGCGTCTGCAGGAGGAGGGCCGGCTCTCCGTCGACGACCTCGTCACCCGCTGGGTGCCCGAGCTCCGGGTGCCCCACAGCGGTGGCGCGACGCCCATGCGGGTCCATCACCTCCTGAGCCACAGCTCCGGGCTGCCGCCGCTTCCCACCCTGCGCGCCGCTTTGACGCGCAGCCTCATGGCCGACCCGGACGTGACGGAGGAGACCCGCAAGAAGCTCCTGGCGCCGGTCGACACCTTCGACGAGCTGGTCGCCTTCCTGAACGCGCAGGGCATCGAGCCGCTCGGCCGGCCGGGCGAGGTGTTCAGCTACTCGAACGACGGCTACGCCCTTCTTGGCCTCATCGTCGAGCGTGCGAGCGGCGAGCGCTACGAGGACTGCGTGGCGAGCCGCGTCCTCGCTCCGGCCGGCATGGCGGAGACGGTGTTCGACATCGCGCCCCACGTCGACGGCCCGGACACAACGCGCCTGTACAATCCGAAGAAGAGCGACAAGGGCCCGCAGACCGCCTACGAGTCCGGCCCGTGGTGGGACGCGGGTCCGATGACCGCCGCCGGCTTTCTTCGCTCCTCGGCGCACGACATGCTGCGCTACCTTGAGATCTACCGCACCGGCGGCGCGGTGGGCGCTGCGCGCATCCTCACGCCGGAGAGCGTGCGCGAGATGGTCGCTCCCCGCATCCTGTGCGGCGCCAGGATGCACTACGGATACGGCCTCATGATCACGGCGGACCACGCCGGCGCTCGCCTCGTGGAGCATGGCGGCAACATCAAGGGCGCGGCCGCCTGGATGACCGCCGCGCCCGAGCGCGGGCTCACGGCGGTCGGCCTGAGCAACCTTTCCGGGGCGCCCACGTCGCGCCTCCTGCTCGGCGCCGTGAACGCCGCCCTGGGCCTTTCGCCCGCCCGCCTGCGCGCCGAGTTCCCGGCCTCGTTCGAGCCCGCGGTGGCGCTCTCCGAGTACGAGGGTGTCTACGCGTCCGGCGAGGATACGCGCCTCGAGGTGCGCGCCGGCGAGGGAGGACTCGTCATCGGCGGCGGCCGCGATGACGATCGCTACCCTCTCAGGCCCGTGGAGCCGGACGCGTTCGTCTACAGCGCGCACGGGGACCAGTCGTACATCCGCTTCCTGCGCGCGCCGGACGGCGCGATCTCCGCGGTGGCGGCGCACTTCCGGGTTGTGCGGCGAGTCGCCGATCTGGACCCGGACGTGCCCACCGCCCAGGCGGGGGGCGGCGGCCGATGAGGCGGGGCATCTTGCCGCCGCCGCGCCGTCGCCGTCGCCGACCCGACGGCCTGGTCGAGCCGCGCCGGACACGGCGCGGACAGGCATATCCACACGTTCTGACGAATCTTCAGACGGTCGCGTCCGCGCCGCCGCCCGGCAGGCGGGCGCGGCGAAGGCCCTGACGGCCGGGCCCGTTCTGCCCCGCACTACCGTCTATGCATGACCGCACGCGAAGGGGGAGAGTGTCCTTGACCCGGTTGCCACTGAAGAGGAGCGCATGGCTAGGTGCCTTCGCCGGCGCCGCCCTGATCCTGCCGATGATCGCCGGCTCCACCACCGTCGCAGCCGCCCGCCACCATCGCGCAGCGTCGGGTGGCACGCTGATTTTCGCCCAGCAGACCGAGCCCGACTCACTCGACAACGCGCATACCATCCTGGGCGCGTCATGGACGATCTTCTCGGAGATCTACGACACGCTCGTCGTTGAGCCCAAGCCGGGCCAGTTCGCGGGCGAGATCGCGAAGTCCTGGACGATCTCGAAGAACGGCCTCGTGTACACGTTCCAGATCCGCCACGGCCTGAAGTTCTCGAACGGCGACCCGCTTACGGCCCAGGCGGTCGCATTCACCTTCAACCGCATCCTGAACCCCGCGACGAAGTCGCCCGACCTCGGCGTGATCGGTCCGATCCAGAGCGTCAAAGCTGTTGGCAACTACACGGCCGTCTTCACCCTGAAGCAGCCGTTCGCCTACGAGCTCGCGGATCTGGCGGTGGGATACGCCGGCATCGAGGACCCGGCCGCCGTGCAGAAGGAGGGCGCGAAGTTCGGCCGCGACCCGGTCGGCTCTGGCCCGTTCATGCTGAAGAGCTGGGTGTCGGGCGAGTCGATCACCCTCGTGCCGAACCCCTACTACCACAGCTACGCGCCGTACGACAAGAACCATGGCCCGGCCAAGGAGACCGTGAAGTACCTGTTCATCAGCAACCAGGAGTCGCAGGTCGCCGCCATGCAGAGCGGCGAGGCGAACATCCTGCTCGGGCTGCCGGGCCAGAACTACGCCCAGTTCAAGTCAAACCCGCAGTTCTCGACCCTTGTCTACCCGGCTCAGGACATCAACTATCTCGAGTTCAAGTACTCCGCGCCCAAGGGCGGAACGCCGCAGATCCTGCCGCCGTTCAACGACGTGCGCGTGCGTCAAGCGGCCGGCTACGCGATGGACCCGGCTGGCCAGCTGAAATCCGCTGCCTACGGCCTCGGCACGGTCGAATACGGCGTGATCCCGGTCGGCACCGACGCCTACGACCCGGCCCTCAAGAGCGTGGGCTTCCACTACGACCCGGCCCTGGCCGAGAAGCTGCTCACTGAGGCCGGCTGGAAGCCAGGTGCCGGCGGCGTGCGCTACAAGGACGGCAAGCCGCTTGACGTCACCCTCTGGGTGTTCACCCTCGGCTACTATCCACAGCTCGCCCAGATCATGGCGAACGAGCTCGACGCGGTCGGGTTCAAGGTGAACATCCAGGCGCTGGCCATCGCGAGCCTTCTTGCCGAGTTCCCCAAGGGCAACGTGAACATGGACGTGGTCGGCCTTGGCTGGCCCAACTCGAGCATCATGAACGTCGAGTACACGCTGCCACTCGGCTCAGGCAACTTCCCCGACCCGTACCTCGAGAATCTCCTGAACAAGGCCGAGGCCACGACGAACAACGCCCAGCGCATCAAGCTGTACGATGAGGCCCAGGCGTACCAG
>JAKASY010000176.1 GCA_021817625.1 Bacillota bacterium
GGTACGCCCGGCATACTCGTCCTCACCCACCTCACCAAGGAAGGCACGCCGATGATCCGCTACGCCACGAACGACGTCTGCCGGTACACGGCGGCGGCCTGCGCCTGTGGCCGAACCCACGGCCGCTCTGTGGGAGGCGTGCTCGGGCGCAACGACGACCTCATCGTCTTCCGGGGGACGAAGTTCTACCCAACCCAGGTGGAGGAGGTCGTGAGGGCGCTCCACGGCTTCAGCGGCGAGTACGTGATCGAAGTCCGCGACAGCGCGACCGGCCCGGCGGCCGTCGAGGTGGTGGCGGAAGCGACGGACGAGGCGGTGAGCCGTGAAGTGCTGCGCAAGGCGTTGCGCGCCGCCCTCCTCGTCACTCCGGCGGTTCGCATCGTGCCCCCGGGGGACCTCGAGCGCACAGAGTTCAAGGCCAAGCGGGTGGTGCACCGCGTCTAGCCGGATCTTCCAGTTCGCGGAGTTCTGCGTCGTGGGCGACTACAAGGAGATCGTGCCGGCGCTCACGGGGCCCCCCGGGGCCGACCACCCCGCCCTAGGCGGGCGGCGGGGGCGGAGCGGCTCGAGGCAGAGGAGGGTCCCGGCATGAAGAGCGCGCGCATCGGTGGCGGCATGGGCTTTTACGGCGACGACATCCATCCCGCCCTCGAGACGGCGATGCGCGGCGACGTGGAGTACATCGCCTTCGACCACCTCGCCGAGCTTACCCTGGCGATCCTCGAGAAGGAACGCCAGCGCAACCCGGAGGCCGGCTACACCCGCGACATCGGACCACTCATGCGCGAGCTCCTGCCGGAGACCCACCGTCGCGGCATCCGCCTCCTGACCAACGCGGGTGGCATGAACCCGGACGGGGCACGCGCCGAGGTCGCTCGTGTCGCCCGCGAGTTGGGCATGCGGATCCGGGTCGGCGTGGTGTGCGGCGACGACATCCGGCCCCGCTTGGACGCCCTCCTGGCGGCGGGCTGCACCTTCGCCCACATGGACGACGGCCGGCCCCTCGGTGCGCTGCGCGAGCGCCTCCTGTTCGCGAACGTCTATCTCGGCTCAAGGCCGATCGTCCAGGCCCTGGATGCGGGCGCCGAGGTGGTCGTGACCGGCCGCACCACAGACTCCGCCCAGTTCGCCGCGCCGCTCATCCACTGCATGGGCTGGGACTTCGAGGATTGGCAGCGCATGGCCGCCGCCGTCCTTGTCGGCCACCTCCTGGAGTGCGGCGGGCAGGTGACCGGCGGCAACTTTAGCGGCGACTGGTGGAACCTCCCGGACATGGACCGGCTGGGCTACCCGATCGCCGAGGTGTACGAGGACGGCACGGCGGTGATCACGAAGCCGCCCGGTACCGGCGGGCGCGTGAGCGTGGACACGGTCAAGGAGCAGCTCCTCTACGAGATGCACGATCCCACGCGCTACATGAGCCCGGACGCGATCCTGGATGTGACCCAGGTGACGCTCGAGGACGCCGGTCCCGACCGCGTGCGCGTGCGCGGCGCCCATGGCCTCCCCGCTCCGTCCACCCTCAAGGCCATCCTGGGCTACCAGAACGGCTTTCTGGGCGAGGGCCTGATGGGCTACGCTTGGCCCGACGCGCTGGCCAAGGCGCGCGCGGCCGACCGGACCGTGCGCCGCCAGATCGAGCGCTTCGGCATCCGCGCCGAGGCGGTCCACACCTCCTTCCTCGGCCACGACAGCCTGCACGGCCCGCTCGCCCGGCCCATCGACGAGGAGCTCGTGAACGAGGTCTACCTGCGCGTGGCGATCCGCACCGAGACGCGCGAGGAGGCCCAGAAGCTCGGCCGGCTCTTCCCGCCCCTCGCCCTCGACGGGCCGCCGTTCATCGGCGGGCTCTCGGGTATGCGGCCGGTCCGGGAGCTCCTCGGCCTCTGGCCGGCCCTCGTGGAGCGCACCTTGGTCGAGCCCCACGTCGAGGTCGACGTGCAGGAGGTGGGCTAGTGGAGGTCGAGCTCCGGGCCCTGTGCCAGGCGCGCTCGGGAGACAAGGCCGACCGCTCGAACCTGGCGGTGTTCGCGCCGAACGAGGCCATCTACGAGGCCTTGCGTCGCGAGGTCACGCCGGACCGCGTGCGCTCCCACTTCGACGGCATCGTGACCGGATCCGTGGTGCGCTACGAGCTGCCGAAGCGCCCGGCCCCGAAGTTCGTCATGGAAGGTGCGCTCGGCGGCGGCGGGCCGAGCTCGCTGCGCATCGACAACCTCGGCAAGGCCCTCGGGAGCGCAGTCCTGCGCCTCAAGGTGGATGTCCCCGAAGCGCTCCTGCGGGATCCGACCCTGCCCCCGCGCAGCCCACGCGGACACGTCGGCCTGCTGCCCTCCGAGGGCGCCTAAGGCTACAAAGGCTACAACTCCGCGCCGTCCTCCGCCGCCGCGTGCCACCCGGCCTCGCTTGACACGTGTCGTCGCGCTGGGTCGTGCTGTCGGCAAGCTAGGCTAGGACTGAAGCTCCCGCGCCACCTCATTCGTGCCTGCCATGCCGTCGAGAAGGAGGCTTGCCAGCCTATCCGCCACCTCGGTTACGGATAGCCGGCCATTTGGGTCGAGCCAGCGGTAGGTGTAGTTGCATAGGCCGAAGATACCCAGGGTGGTGATCACTGGGTCGAGGTCGCGGTGGAAGACGCCCAATTCAATGCCGCTGCGAATGAGGTCCTCGATCTGGGTCTGGTAGACGCGGCGGCGCTCCTCGATCTGAGCACGGCGCTCGGGCGGCAGGCGATCGACCTCCTGGAAGAACACGACCACATTCTTCCGGTAGATCACGATACTCTGGATCAGGTCGTGCACCATGAGGCGCAGTTTCTCTCTGGGGTTGCCCGAGCTCTTGCGAACCTGCTCGGCCATCGACATCTCGTACTCAAGAAACTGGTCGTGGAGTAGCTCGAGGACCTGATCCTTGGACTTGAAGTAGTAATAGAAGGCACCCTTCGTGACACCGGTAGCGCTTACGATCTGGTCCACGGTCGTCTCGGAGTATCCCTGCTTCGCGAACAGGTCCAAGGCCACGGTCAAGATCCGGTCCCGGGCCCCGAGTGCCTCCATGTCGAGCCCCCCGCGCTTTCGGACACCTCGTACTCATAGTAGGGATACCGGCGGGTATGTAGTCAAGCGCTGGCTGTCGGGTGGCGCACCTCGAAGCGTTAGCTTGCGCCGATGGTCCGGCAAGGGACCGACGGCAACGAGACTAGGGTGGAGGAGAGACGGCAAGGTCAAGGCAGTCACGAGCGCGGTGCTACTCATGCCGGATCCTCCGCACTTCCTGACCCCTCGGCCGGCACATCTTCTCGCTCGCTCGACGGTCAAGTTTCGGCACTTGGAATGTACTCCCTTTTCGCGAGGGCACCAGGTTAAACATCCGCCTCACGAACTTGAGCCATTACCATCCGGTATGCGCGGGGTCTACGTCTTCTCACTGACGGACGAAGCTGGCTATCGATGCCCTGGGGGTCCCGGCCGAGTCCTCAAGGTCGGCAAGGCTGGCCCAAACAGCCGCGCACGGTGGACCTCGCATCACTACGGCTGCAACCCGCGCGCCCAGCACTCTCGCGCGACGTCTCGTCGAGGGATCGGACAGGTGGCCGCTGTTAGGCATTTCTCACATCACATGCGCCTCCGTGGAGACGTGGCTCCGCAGGAACACCGACAGGGATCATTTCTTCTTCCCCGTACACGAGGAACGAGCGTGGTCTCGGTTCGAGATCTTCCTGATCGATGAACTGCAGCCGCTATTTGAGGGTGCCGACCATTAGGCTGGTGGCATCCTTGCGGCGACTGATCGGGTTTTAGCTACGCCTAGTTTTGGACCGCCCGCCGCTGGTAAAGGGCCGTTTCTCGGGGACGTCGGCCGCCCACTGGCCGGACGATCCGGTTGGCGGCACGACTGCCGTCGTTGGGCGGGCCAGGACATCGGTAGGGCTACCAGTTCGAGGTATCCCACACGGTCGCGCCCGTCCGCTCGAAGTCCCGGCGGTTGTACGTCACGACCGGAATGCCGGCTAAAAGCGCAGTCGCAGCAATATGGCAGTCCACGTACCCAGGCCCGCGATCGCGCATCAGCGAAGCAGCCAGCCTCGCCTCTACAAGGCGGACTGGCAACACCACCATGGAGGTAAGAAGGCGCTCCGTCTTGGCCAACTCTTGTTCCTTGACCAGCCGGAAGACCTCGGAGACGGTAAGCGCGGAACAGGCGAGCGGACCGTCCTGAACCAGGACCTTCAGGAGCTCGACAGTTTGGTGGCGCCCGCGGAGGTGCCAGATGAGAACATCTGTATCCAACAGGTAGACCGGGCGCATCACCGAATGCGGCTGGCTTCGGCGCGCTTGGCTTTGAGCCACGTTCGCAGACCGTCGACCGTCTCGGGTACATCCGCATAATCGGCAGACTTCCAGGCGCCTGCCGATGCCTCCAAGGCCTCAAGCTGCTCAAGACGCTTAAGTTCGCGCCTCACAGCCTCGATGAAGAATCTGCTGCGTTGCCGCGTGCCCACCCTTCGGTCCACATCGCGCAGGAGGTCCAAAGGAACCCGAATCGCTGCCACCTTGGCTCGCTCCGACACCCGCCCACCCCCAACGACATCATACACCGTGTATTACACCTACGCCAACTCCGACGGGGCCAACCCAGCAACCCCGCGCTCCGCCCGCGCGCCGCCGTACCGCGCGTGCGGACGCGGACGCGTGAATGTAGGGGTCGTCGCCGCTGTGTACGCCATCGATGCTGTGGCGGTGAGGCAGCGTGTGCCAGCCCACCAGCGCGTGACCGTGCTGGCGGCCATCGAAGAGGCACCGGGCGCTACCGAAACAGGCCGATGTTCCGCGAAATGACGGCGGCCAGTGCGGATTGAAGGACGGTCAGGACCGATCCTCCTTGGTTCGCCGATGCAGCTCGACCGAGGGTGCTAACATACGGTTTGGTGGTGCCTATGGAGGAGCCGATGACCACTGGAACCGGCTACCGACTGAATACAGCCGCCGACGCCTTCGCTCGCCTGCAAAGCGGCGTTGGTCCTTGGGTTGCCATCGGAGACTTCCTGGACGACTGGTACGTCAGGGCGCCATCGAATCAGACCCGCCTTCTGATGGTGCGCGATGAGATCAGCGCACCGCATAGCGACGAGGAAACGCGCTGGGCATCGTTCTTTGCGGCCATGGTGCACAGGCTGACCCTAGAATATAGGCTTACGGTGCCTGACTGGGTTCGCCGCCCGCAGTATGTCCTGGCTGACCCATGGTTTCTGATGCCAGGCGAGCCCATGAGGGCACTGCAGCTGATTGAGAGCCCGCCGGAGTTCAAGATGCGTAATGTGTTCCCCGGCGACAGAGTACTGTCGCGCGCTTAGGACGTCGCTGGTCACGGAGCTTGGCCAGGAGATCCTCTCGGCGGGACGCCATACTGAGATTGCCATTGCCGGTGGAGCAGCCATGATCCTCCTCGGTAGGTGCGGAGGC
>JAKASY010000177.1 GCA_021817625.1 Bacillota bacterium
CCGATCTTACTGGTGACGCTCACCGGGCGCCGTGACCAGGTTGCCGTAGCGCCGGATCGTCTCCTCGAACGGCGGCGGCACCTCGGGCCGATCGGCGTAGAAGAACTGGTAGTGCAGCGGCAGGCCGGCGGTGTGGTTGGCCACCTGGCGCACCGTCGCCTCGCGCCCGTCAACCCGACTGCGCAGGGGCGCGTCGCTAAGATACGCGTTCACCGGCCGATCGAGGTCGATCGCCCCGCGCTCTACGAGCACCATGAGCGCGGTCGCGGTCATGGGCTTGGTGATCGACGCGAGCGAGTACATCGTGTGCTCGGTGGCGGCCAGGCGGCGCTCGCGGTCGGCCCAGCCGAACCCTTCCTGCCACAGCCACTGCCCGTCCCGGGTGACGGCGACGGCGAGCGAGGGGATCGAGCGCTCGACGAGCTCGCGGCGGATCAGATCGCGGACGGGTTCGAGTGAGGTCGGTGGGTTGTCGGGCTTCATCGCTCCACTCCATCCGCGGAAGTGTCGACCGGCGTAGCCTGTGCGGCGGCCCAAGCGCGTCCGCGTACCGGGTTCGGCCCCACACGCCCTCGCCCCTGTCCGGACTCCACGCGGCTACGATCCGTGTCACCCGCGCCTTTGCCGGTACGAGAGCGGCGAGGCTGCCATGAGGGCCGGCGGGAGCTGACCCGAGCCCTTGAGGCCGTCCCTGGGTGCATGGACGGACCAGAGCGCTAGCGAACCGGCCCGAGCGCAGCCCAGGCCCCCGCAAGGGAGCGCTCCCCTTGGCCACGAACCCCCTCCTCGAACAGCGTGGCAGCTATCGCCCCTACACGGGACGACGGAGGGAGCTCATGGCCATGGCTGACTGGGCGCGGCGATTCGCCGAGTGGGCAGAGCGCGTGGTCGCGGAGTCCGGCACCCCCGGTATCGCCGTCGCAACGCGGGTTGGAGGGGAGCCGGCCTACAGCGCCGGATTCGGCCACCGGGACCGGGAGGCGGCCCTGCCGGTCGGCCCCGATACGGCCTTTGGCATCGGCTCCGCGACGAAGTCGTTCACGGCGATGGCGATCCTTCAGCTCCAGGAGCGGGGGCGGCTGAGCGTGGACGACCCGGTCAGCCGCTGCCTTCCCGACCTCCGCATTCCGAACATGCGCGGCCGGACGCCGATCCGCATCCACCACCTGCTCACGCACTCGTCCGGCCTGGAGCCGCTGGGCACGCTCCGGCTGGCGATGCTGCGAAGCCTGCGCGAAGACCCCGACGCGACCGGGCAGGGGACGGGCTCCCAGGAGGCGGACCTGCAGACGGCCACGCCGATCGACACGACGGACGAGATGATCGCCTACCTGAGCAGTCTCGACCTAGAGCCCCTCGGTGCGCCGGGCGAGGCGTTCAGCTACTCGAACGACGGCTTCGCGCTCCTGGGTGCGATCATCGAGCGCGTCGCCGGCACCACGTACGAGGCGTACCTGCGCGAGCACATCCTGGGCCCGGCGGGGATGGCGCGAAGCGGTCTCGACCCCGACGCGCTCGGCGACGACGACGTGGCGGTCCTGTACGGCCGCGGTCCTGCCGCCGAGGACGGGACGCCGGGAGAGGTGCGGCGCTCACCCGCGCGCTGGCGCCGTCCGGCGATGTACGCAGCGGGCTCGCTCTGGTCGACCACGAACGACCTCCTGCGCTACCTGGAGGTGTACCGCACAGGCGGGCGATCGGGCGGCGTCCGCCTGCTCTCCACCGCCAGCGTGGACACCATGTGCGCGCGCCATATCCGCTGCGGCCAGCGCCAGTGGTACGGCTACGGGCTCATGACGGCCGACGACGGCGACGGTCCCGTCCGCGTCGGTCACGGCGGCGCCAGCAAGGGCGTGGCGGCGCAGATCACCCTGGCTCCCCAACTGGGCCTCACGGTCGCCGTGCTGGCGAACCTCATGGGCGCCCCGTCCGAGCGTGTGGCGACCGGCCTCGTCCGCGCGTTCGACGGGCGAGACCCCGGCGGCGAGCCGCCGTCGCGCCCCGCCTTCGACGGGAGCGCGGACGGGATGGACGCGTTCGTCGGGCGGTACGGGTCGGCGGAAGGCGCACGCGTCGACGTCCGGCGAGGCGACGGCGCCGCGCTCACGGTGGTCGTGGGAGGCATGAGCCTGCCCGCGCGCCGGATCGGCGAGCGCGCCTTCGCCGTCGCGATGCAGGGCGAGGAGCGGGTGCTCGAGTTCCCGGACGCGGGGGGCGCGCCGGCGCTCTTCTTCGGCCTGCGCCTCCTCCGGCGTCTGCCGGCGGCCAGCGCCGAGGCGACTTGAGCCGAGCGCGGCCCTCGGCGCGGTCGCACGACCCCGGCCGAGCTTCTGGGATGCCCTCGAAGTACGACGTCGCGGAAGTCGTGGACCGGCGCCGCAAGCGCGATGTCTCGGAAAGCGTGCTCAGGGCCCTGCCCGGTTGGTTCGGCATCGAGGCGTCCATCGTCGAGTACGTGCGGGAATCTCAGAGCATGCCGTTCTGGGCCGCATACGTCGGCGACCGCCCGGTGGGGTTTCTCGCACTGAAGCGGCACAATGCCTACACGTCGGAGATCTTCTGCATGGGGATTCGCCAGGAGTTCCATCGCCAGGGAATCGGCTCGGCGCTCGTTCGGGTCTGCGAGGCCTTTTGCACGGAGCATGGGTCGGAGTTCCTGACGGTCAAGACGCTGGACGAGTCCAGACCGAGCGAGGAGTACGCGCGGACCAGGGCCTTCTACCTCGCGATGGGGTTTGGGCCGCTCGAGGTATTCAAGGATCTCTGGGATGAGGCCAACCCTTGTCTCCTGCTGGCAAAGAGCCTCACGCGCGCCCGCTGAGGCCGCTCGGTCGAGTGTCGATCGATTTCGGACGGGCGCGATCGGACGGGTGGCGTCCGAAACCTGCGGAAAGGGCTCGGGCCGCCGTCGGTGGTTTGCGCTGAAGGGGCGCACCCGAGGCCGGACAGGCGGCCGCCCACCCCGGCGCCTTGGCCACGGCTCCATGCGCGCCTATCCTGCGCACCTGGGCGCCCCGGATCGCCGTCCGTGCATCGCCGCCCTGTCGCACGCGACGCTTTCGCGCCGGCGCTCGCCGGCCTTGCGCGCCTCGGCCCGGGTCGCCTGGGCAGGGCGCCGCCGCCAGGGCCGAGCTCAGCCGTGGCGCTCGGTGAAGCTGAACCAGTTGCCCGAGTCGTCCCGCATGACAGCCTCGACCCCATACGGGCGCTCGGCCGGCGGCTGGACGAACGTGACGCCCTTCCCGGCCAGGAGGGCGTGGTCGCCGCGGCAGTCGGTCGTGCCCATCACCCCCGGGCTCAGGGCCCCCTTGGCCACCAGTGCGCGCACCTGGGACGCCGTCTCGGGGTCGAGCATCGATCTCGATGGGTCCATGAGCAGGAGGTCCTGATCCGGATTGCCCGGTGGGCGGACCGTCAGCCAGCGCATGCCATTGTCGAGAACGACGTCGGTCGTCACCTCGAACCCCAGCTTGTCCACGTAGAACTCCTTGGCGGAGTCCTGATCGAGAACCCACACCCCGACGATGGTGATCCCCTTGATCAGCTCGACTGCCCCCTTCGAACCGCCTGTCGAGCGGGACGGTGCCTCCCATCCACAGTAGGCGCCTGTCCCTCCGCCGGCTTCTCCAAAAGTGCGCCATGCGCCCTCTCGACCGCTGCTGCCAGGCCCGCGCGCCACATCAGGGCGTAGCAGGCGGGGATCGCCGCCACGCCGGGCCCCGACAGCGCCGCGCGCCGGTACTCGGTGGGTGGGCGGCCGGTGATCGCGGCGAACCGGGAGCTGAAGGCGCCGAGACTGGAAAAGCCCACGGCGAAGCAGATGGCGGTCACGCTCAGGTCCGTCGTGCGCAGGAGGTCGGTCGCCCGCTCGATGCGGCGGCGTGTGCGGTAGGCGCCAGGCGACTCTCCGTAGGCGCCGCGGAAGGCGCGAATGAAATGGGCGCGCGAGTACCCGATGGAGCGCGCCAGGGCGTCCACGTCCAGGCGGTCGGCGAACTCCGCGTCGATGCGGTCGCGCGCCGCGCGCAGGGCCCTGAGCAGTGTCACGTCCTGCGTGGGCGGGACGAGGCGGCGTGATCCATCCCGCCGCCGCGGCCCCCTCGCCTCCTCGCCGTCCGCCATGCAAGCCCCCACCACCGTGTCGGATAGGGCCCTCACCCGGGGCCCGACGCTCCACGAGTCCCGTTCCAGTTTCCTACGCCTTGCGCATGGCCGTACCCTCTACGACCCGGCCGGGCTCTGGCGAATGACATGGTCAGGCGCCCCCAGCCGGATGACGGCTCCCGCCCAGTGCTTGCCCAGCGCCCACTCGCGGCCAGGGCTACCACACCCGCGATCACGGACCGGCGGTACCCAGGCCTCCACTACGATCGCGACCGCCCCCTCTTCGCGACCGGACCGCCACTTGGTGGCGGGGCGGCGTCCAGCATCCCGGACGAAGCGTGGTCCGTGGCCGACGCCGGCGGTCGGGCATCACAGCCAGCTGTCCAGATAGAAGCCCTCCCGGGCGTCGTATTCTGGCAGCTCTCCCTGCTTCATGCGGACCATCACGCTTCCCGGCCGGTAGCCGCGCTGCCGCAGCGCGTCGAGCGTGCGGGCCGCCCCGCCCGCCGTGCGAACGAGCATCCGTGTCCGGCCGTGCTCCCGGCTCAGGTGCTCGGCGGCGGAGTGGCCCCGGCCTCGCGTCCGATCTCGAGGCCCGGATAGAGAAAGCCCAGATCCGGCAGGGCGCCGTCGAGCCCCACGCCCGCGGGCAGCGCCGTGCGGTCCAACTCGCGCGACCACGCGACGCCCGTCCAGGCGGGCCGGAACCCCATGCTCCCGTAGAAGTGGACGTGGAACGCGCTGTGCGCGAACGTCTCCAGTCCCATGAGCCGGACGCCCCGGGCGCGCCAGGCATCGAGGCAGGCGCTGACCAGCTGGCGGGCCACGCCGCCGCGCTGCGCAGCCGGGTCCACCGCGAGCGGCCCGAACCACGCGAGCGTGCCGCGTGCCACCGACACCAGGGAGCCGATGAGGCGGCCGTCCCGATCCTGGGCCACGAAGCAGCCTTCGGGGTCCGAGGCGAGGCGCGTCTGCCACGTGAGGGCGGGCATGGCCACGGCCTGCGGGTTCCCGAGGAAGGCGCCGAACGCCGCGCGCGTCAGGGCGGCGGCCGCCTCCAGGTCCTCGGGCGACATGAGGCGCACGTCGCACTCCGCCACCAGGGAGGCACCTCCCCAACCTCGAGCCAAAGCTGTTCGGGCCGAAGGTGACGCTTAGGCGGGGGTCGTGGAGACACCTGCCGGTGGCGTACCGCTGGCACGGACCCGCCCGCGCCATTCGACCTCTCGAAGGGACCCGGGGGCCGCACGAGCGCCGCACCGCGCGCCCCGCGACCGCCTTGCGGCGCAGAAGCGCAGCGAGGCCGCGACGCCGGGCTGACCGCTACGCGAGGGCCAGCGCCAGCGGGCGGCTCA
>JAKASY010000178.1 GCA_021817625.1 Bacillota bacterium
GGAGATCATGCGGCAGTTCGCGGAGCAGCGGGAACGGGCCGGCGACATCCATGCGCCTTGCGTGGGACACGCGGACCACGAACGGCGGATCACGGCCCTGGAACGCAACAAGGGCGGGGCCTAGCGGAGGGCGCCGGCCGCCTGGCGCGCGTGCTGCCCCTGTGACCAGGCCGCGCTACGGGTGGGGCGCAGCCACGGGCACGCGACGGCATACCGCAACCACGGCCGCGACGCCAGCCACCGGCTCGACCGACCGGATGAGGTACTCCGGCGCTGGCGACAGGACCATCGTGCGCCGCCACACACGCCCCCCGGCCTCGGCGGCCCGCGCCTCGAGCCCTGCCTCGAAGGGGGGATACGCCGCGCCATCCGGCTTTCTCACCCAGGTCGACCACACCGCGGCAGGATCCGGCGCTCCGGCTCGAGCCAGGGCGCGGTACAGCCCGCCCTGGCCGGCCATGGCCAAGGCGGCGGTGCTGTCATGGCTGGCGCGCATCGCGCCCTCCACCGCGAGCCGGTCGAGCCGCTCGAGGTCGGCCATGCTCTCGACCGTGTACGCGTCCTCGTATGTGCGAAGGACCGCCTCCTCGGGCCGCCAGGGCAATCCCGGGGCGCGCGCCGTCGCCGCGGCCAGGTCAAGGTCCGCGGCGCGCGCCGCGTCCGTCAGGCGCGCCTGAAAGGCGAGGAGCATGGCCTCGTAGGCGCGGGCCTCCACCTCCGGACGCGGCGTGTGCCAGAACAGGTAGAGCCACACGGCGCTATCCCCCCTTCGCTGTCAGGCTCGCCACCCAGGCCTCGTAGCCCGGGAGAAAGCGCTCGGCGTGCAGGTCGAGCAGCCGGCGCAGCTCCGCTAGGGCCTCGGCGCCGTCGTCGACGCGCAGGTCCGCGTAGGGATAGCCGTCCTGGTCGACGACCAGCAGGGCGGCGCTACGCACGGCGCGCACCTCGCCGCCCGCGCGCTCGCCCGCCTCGAGGGCGCGCATCAGGCGCTCGGGCAGGTCCTGGGCCGGCGCCCCGGCGAACGCCGCCGCCATGGCGTCGAGCACGTCAGGCGAGGCGAGGTGGCTGCCGGCGGTCGCGAAGTCGCCCCCCACGCGGTGGCCGCAGAAGCCGGCGACGCCTGCGCCGGTCGCCGCCGCCCCCGGCCCAGTCCGACCGATCAAGGCGATCTGACGCGCCTCGCGCCCAGGGTCGCCCTCAAGCGCGCGGGCGACGGCTTCCTCGGGCTCTACGCCGTCGGCCAGGAGATGGAGGAGCCGGCGCCGCATGAGAGGGTCCGCCTGGCCCTGGACGGAGAGCGCGCCGACACCCGCTCGCGCCGCCGGGCAGAACGCTCCCACGGTCGGAATCGCGGCCGCGACGGCCACCCCGAGCCGCCGCCCGTCGCTACCCCGACCCACGATGCAGAGCGAGCGCGTCACCCCCTTTTCCCGTCCTTCGCGCCTTCCCGCCGCCATCCTGCCGGAAGAGGGGCGCGGAGCGGCGGCGCGAAGTGCAGAGGATGCGCTCCGATCGCCTCACCGGCCTCGCCATGCTCGTCCTCACCACCGTCATCTGGGGCAGCAGCTTTCCGCTCGTCCAGGGCGCGGTCGCGCACATACCGCCCCTGCAGTTCGTCAGCTGGCGCTTCGCCCTGGCGTCGCTGTGCCTTCTGCCCTGGCTGCGCGGCAGTGGCGGCGTGCGCGCGGCCGTGCCCGGCCTGCTCGTCGGGCTCGCCAACGCCGGCGGCTTTCTCCTCCAGACCTTCGCCCTGCAAACGATCGGCGCCGACCAGGTGGCGTTTCTCACCGGCCTGTCCGTCGTGCTGGTGGCCGCCGGCGATGCCGTCCTCGTGCGGCGGCGGCCGCCCGCCGCGGTCCTGGCCGCCCTGGCGGCCGGCGTGGTCGGCCTCGGCCTGATGACCGCGGGGCCTGGCCTTACGTGGTCGGTCGGCGACCTCCTCGGCCTCGCGTGCGCCGGGCTCTTCACCCTCCAGGTGCTCGGCACGAGCCGGCTCGCGCCACGCATCGGCGGCATGCGCCTGGCCGCCCAGGAGGTGCTGAGCGGCGCGGCGGCCTTCGCCGTCACCGCCGCCGTCTGGCACCCCGCGTGGCTCATGCCGCCGGAGCCCTCGGTCTGGCCGCTGGTCGCCTTCATGGCCGTCGTGGCCACGGTCGGCACGCTTGGCCTGCAGAGCGCGGGCCAGGCCCGCGTCAGCGCCACCGCCGCGGCGGTGACCTTCAACCTCGAGCCGGTGTTCGCGACGGCGTGGGCTTTCGTCCTGACGGGTGAAAGCCTTACGCTCAGGGAGGGGCTCGGGGCGGCGTTCGTGCTCGCGAGCATGATCGTGGCGGCTCTCGCGCCGGGCGAGGCGGCGGCCGCGGCCGGCGCTCAGGGTGCGCTTGTGCCGGCGGCGGCCGGCGATCGCCAGGGCCGCGGGTCGTGACAGTTGAGCGGGAGGCGAGGCAGGTGTCGGCGGACGCGATCAAGGAGCGGCTGGTGTACCTGGACGGGGAGTGGGTCGAGTCGAGTCGGGCGCAGGTGTCGGTGTTCGATCACGGCCTCCTGTACGGAGACGGCGTGTTCGAAGGCATCCGTGCATACGGCGGGCGCGTCTTCGCCCTCGACGAGCACGTGCGCCGGCTGTACGAGTCGGCGCAATCCATCCTCCTCGACATCGGCATGGGCCGGGCGGACATGGCGCAGCGCATCGAGGAGTCCGTGTCGAAGAACCGCCTGACGGACGCCTACATCCGCGTGGTCGTGACGCGCGGCAAGGGCGACCTCGGCCTCGACCCGCGCAAGTGCCCACGCGCCACCGTCGTGATCATCGCCGACGCCATTGCCCTCTACCCCCAAAGCCTGTACGAGAGCGGCCTCAAGGCGATCACCGTGTCCATCCGGCGCACCTCGGTCGACGCCCTGTCGCCGCGCGTGAAGTCCCTCAACTACCTGAACAGCATCCTGGCCAAGGAGCAGGCCATCGCCGTCGGCGCCGCGGAGGCCATCCTCCTCGGGCCCGAGGGCTACCCGATCGAGGCCACGGGCGAGAACCTGTTCATCGTGCGGCGGGAGCGCCTTCTCACTCCGCCCGTCTACCTGGGCGTGCTCGAGGGCATCACCCGTGCGGCGGTCCTCGACCTCGCCCGGCGCACCGGGCAGGCGGCGGCGGAGGAGCCGTTCACGCTGCATGACCTGTACGTGGCCGACGAGTGCTTCCTCACGGGCACGGCCGCAGAGATCGTGCCCGTCGTGGAGATCGACGGGCGCAGGATCGGCGACGGGCGGCCCGGGCCCGTGACGCGCTCGCTGACGGCGGCCTACCGCCGCCTGGCGGCGGGCGGGTCCGGCGCTTAGAATGGCGGGCGGATCGGATCGCTTGGGGGGCGATGCCGAGGCCGCCCTCCTGGCCGAGCAGATCGACTACTATCGGGCGCGCGCGTCCGAGTACGACGAGTGGTGGCTGCGCCAGGGGCGCTACGACCACGGTCCGGCGCAGAACGCCCAATGGTTCGCCGAGGCGGCCGAGGTGGAGCGCGCTGTCGCCGCGGCCCCGATCCAGGGCGACGTCCTCGAGCTGGCGGCCGGCACCGGCCTCTGGTCCGAACGCCTTCGGCCGCGCGTGCGCACGCTCACGTGCGTGGACGCCTCGCCCGAGGCGCTCGGCATGAACCGGGCGCGCCTGCAGGACCCGCGCGTGCGCTACGTCCGGGCCGACCTGTTCGACTGGCAGCCGGGGCGCGACTACGACGCCGTCTTCTTCTCCTTTTGGCTGTCGCACGTGCCCGAGAGCCGGTTCGAGGCGTTCTGGGCCCTGGTGCGGCGCGCCCTGCGCCCGGGAGGGGCCGCCTTCCTTGTCGACTCGCGCTACGCCCAGACCTCAACGGCCGTCGACCACCGCCTGGGCGACCCGGCCGACACGACGCGGGAGCGCCGGCTCAACGACGGCCGCACCTTCCATGTCGTGAAGGTGTTCCACGAGCGTGCGGCGCTCACGCGCAGGCTTGCCGCCCTGGGCTGGTCGGCCAGCCTCGAGGAGACCGCCGTGCACTTCCTCTACGGCCTCTGCCGGCCGCAGGTACAGTAGCGTTCGCGCCCGCCGCTCATGAACGGCGGCGCCCGCCCATACCCATGAGCCGACGGACCGCGCCGGGGTGCGGTCGGGAGGTGGGGGTGTGGCGCCAGTTACCGGTGGCTCGGACGGTGATGTGACGGCAACCTTCGGCCATGTGCCGGCAGCCGCCGGGCGCGGACAGCGCATCGGCCCGGTGGAGCGACAGGTAGAGGTGGCGGCGACGCTCGTGCTCGCGCCGCGGGACCGCTCCGGTCTGGTCGCCAAGGCCCAGGGCGCAATCGGCTTCCGGCGGGCCGACGTGGACGCCGTTCACCGGCCCGACGCCGCCACCCTGCGGCGGGTTCTCGCCTGGTGCGACTCACGCGGTCTCACCGCCGAGGTCGGCGGCGACGGCTACTTCGTGGAGGCGCGTGGCCCGGTCGCGGACGTGGAGGCAGCGTTTTCCACCCGCCTCGACACGTACGCCGTGGGCCGCGTGCGCGGGCGGGCGGTGCGCGTCGAGCCGCAGCTGCCGGCCCAGGTCGCCGGGGACGTCGTGGCGGTGCTGGGCCTGAACGACCTCGCGCGCCCCTGGCGCGGCCGTCCGCAGCGGCCGGGCGGCGCGGCCGGGGGCACGGGGCCGGCAGCGGGCGCGGGCTACCTGCCGGCCGAGATCGCGCGTGCCTACGGCCTGCCCGAGCCACGCAGCGGCCTCGACGGCAAGGGTGAGACGGCCGTCGTGTTCGAGTTCGGGAGCGGCTTTCAGGACGCGGACCTCGCGACCTTCTGGCAGCAGGCCCGGGTGGAGGGGCCGCGGGTCTCCCGCCTCTGGGCCCTCGCGCCGGGTCAGGTCGAGCCGCCCCCGCCGGCCGCCGCAGCGGACGTCGAGGCCACCGCCGATGTGGAGTGGCTGGGCGCTCTGGCGCCGGGCGCGCGCGTCGTGGCCGTGAATGCCGTGGCCGGTCAGACCAGCGTGACCTTCGCGCAGGCCCTGGCGCGCGCCCTCGCGGTGGCGCTGCGGCTTAAGCCGACGCCGGCGGTGATCTCCATCAGCTATGGCGACGCCGAGGCGTTCTTCGCCCCGTCCGAGCTCCTGGCGCTCGACCTCCTGTTCGCGCGCGCCGCTGCGATGGGCACCGTGGTCGTGGCCGCGTCGGGCGACAGCGGCGCGTACGGGGTGCCGGTGCCCGTGGGAGCGCTCGAGTGCGTGGACGCGCCGGCCTGCCTGACCCACGTGCTCGCGGTCGGCGGCACGCGTCTTGAGCTCCAGGACGGGGTCGTGGCGCGAGAGCTCGGCTGGTCGAACAGCGGCGGTACGGGCGCCTCCGGCGGCGGCCTCAGCGCGGTCTTCGCCACCCCGGAGTGGCAGGACGCCGACGCGGTGGCGAAGGCGACCGGGGGCGGGCAGGGGAGGGGCGTGAGA
>JAKASY010000179.1 GCA_021817625.1 Bacillota bacterium
CGGCCGTCGCTGAGCATCGCCCCGAGCTCCGGCGTCGGCGGCTGCACGCCCAGGCCGAGGAAGCCCAGGGCGGCGACGTACAGGACCGAGATACCGAGCCCCGTGCTCGCCGTGACGATGATCTGCGACGCCACGCTGGGAAGGACGTGGCGCAACACCAGGCGCGCGGCGCTGGCGCCGCTGGCCCGTGCCGACTCGACGTAGTTCATCTGCTTCACCTGCAGGGTCGTGCCCTGGACTACGCGCGCGTAGCCGGGAATGGACGCGAGGCCGATGGCGATGATCACGTTGGTCAGGCTGGGGCCGAGGATGGTGGTGATCGCCAGGGCAGGGAGGATGCCAGGGAAGATCAGGACAAGGTCGACCACGCGCATGAGCACGAGGTCGACGTAGCCCCCCGCCATGCCCGCAACGAGGCCGGTGAGGCTGCCCAGGACGACAGAGATCAGCACGGCCAGGAAGCTCGCGCCGATGGTGTAGCGCGCGCCGTACAGGACGCGGGAGAAGATGTCGCGGCCGAACTCGTCCGTGCCAAACCAATGCGCGGCCGACGGGCCTTGAAGGGCGGCGAGGGCATTGATCGTGTTCGGAGCGTAGTTGGTAAGCAGGGGAGCCAGTGCCGCGATCAGCACGAGAAGGGCGAACAGGGCGCCACCGAACACGAGGCTGCGGTAGCGCACGAGGCGGCCCAGGAGGCTGCGCCGGCGTGGCTCGAAGGCGCTTTCCGCCAGCTCGCGCACTTGCGGCTGCGCGGACATGCGATCACCTCCCGCTCAGGAATAGACGATGCGCGGGTCGAGAAGCGGGTAGGTGAGGTCGACAACCAGGTTGGTGACGGTGTAGGCCAGCGTGAGGACGAGGATGAGCACCTGCACCGTCGGGTAGTCCTTGTCGAGGATGGAGTTGATCAGGACGCGTCCGAGTCCGGGCCGGGCGAAGACCGTCTCCACGATGATCGTGCCGGACAGGAGGTTACCCACCTGCAGGCCGAGGATCGTGACGGTCGAGAGAAGGCCGTTTCGCAGCACATGGCGCAGCACGAGCGAGCGGCCGGGCACGCCCTTGCTCTTGGCGACCGTCACGTGCTGCATGTGGAAGATCTCCAGCATGTTGGAGCGGACGAACCGAGCCACGACGCCGCCGCCGCCAACGCCGAGGGTGATGCCGGGCAGGATGAGGCTCGTGATGCCCGTGCCTCCGAACACCGGCAGGAAGTGCAGGCTGACGCTGAACAGGCTGATCAGGAGCAGGCCGAGGTAGAAGCTCGGCATCGACAGGCCGACCACCGCCAGCACCATGGTCGCCGTGTCGAACACCGTGTTGGCGCGCAGGGCGGCGAGGATGCCAAGAGGCACGCCGAACACGACGGTGACGACCAGCGCGGCCAGGGTCAGCTGGAGCGTGTAGGGGTAGTTGTCGAGCAGGAGCGTCCTCACCGGCAGGTTGCTGCCATAGGAGTAGCCGAGGTTGCCGTGGACCAGGTCCACGACCCAGCGCCAGTACTGGGTGGCGAGCGGCAGGTTGAGGCCCAGCTCGTCCGTCAGGCGGTTGATCTCGACCTGGGAGCCCGCGTTGGAGCCCAGCATCAGAACGACGGGGTTTCCCGGGATCAGATGGATGATCAGGAATACCAGGACCGAGGCCACGACCGCCACGAGCACGAGCGCCGCCAGGCGTCTGCCTATGTAGGCGGCGATCACCATCACCCCCTTGGCGTCCCGGATCGAGCCCGGATTCGGGCCGGCGATGGCGGAAGAGGGCGCAGGCAGCTGCCATGCGCATGTGGGCGAGGACGGCGGCGTGCGTTCGCGTTCGATGCAGAGAGGGATCTTGTCGGCGTCCGGGCCGGGGGGTCCCCGGTCCAACCGGTCCGCGCTCAGCGACACGGTGGCGGGCGCGCGCGGCCCGAGTATCCTGATTTCGTGATGTTGCGCTATGACCCTTCCAAGCGCTGCTAGACCGTCCGTCATGGGCGCGCAGGAGGTCCCCACCTGGGGGCGAAGAGGCCATGCGGGCACGACCGCACCATGACGATCGCCAGAACGGGGGCGGACCGCATGCGCTTCACCGTGGTCGGCGCCGGCGCCATCGGCGGCACGGTTGGCGCGCATCTCGTGCGCGCGGGGAAGACGGTGGCGTTCGTGGATGTCGACCCGGACCACGTGCGCGCCATGAACGCCCGTGGCCTGACCATTCGCGGCTTTCGCGAGACCTTCACGACGCCGGCGCGGGCGCTGGTGCCGGACGAGCTGGAGGGTCCGGTCGAGGCCCTCCTCTTGGCGGTCAAGGCGCACCACACGGAGGCCGCCCTGGCGCCGCTCGTTTCGCGACTGGCGCCGGACGGATTCGTGGTGTCGCTCCAGAACGGCCTGTGCGAGCGGGTGATCTCCCACCTCGTGGGAGAGGAGCGCACCGTGGGCGCATTCGTGAACTTCGGCGCCGACTACCTCGAGCCAGGGCTCATCCACTTCGGCGGCATGGGCGCCTTCCGCATCGGCGAGCTGGACGGCGCCTCGACGCCTAGGGTGCGCGCCCTGCGCGACGCCCTGTCCGCCTGGGGGCCGGTGGAGGTAACGGACAACATCTGGGGCTTCCTGTGGAGCAAGATGGGCTACGCGAACATGGCGTTCGCCACCGCCACGGTCGACGCCGACGCGGGCGAGGTGATCGACCACTGCCGGCCGCTTATGGCGGCCCTGATGGCGGAGGTGTTCGAGGTGTCCGAGCGCGAGGGCGTTCGCCTCGAGCCCTTCGACCACATCGATCCGGCCGTGTACTACCCGCGCACACGCCCCGACGCCGAGGTGGCCGCGTCGTTCGAGGCGATGGTCCACCCGGCCGTGCGCAGTGAGAAGCGGCGCACGGGCGTGTGGCGCGACCTGGCCGTGCGCCACCGGCCGACCGAGGTCGATGCCCAGATCGGCCTGTGCGCCGCGATCGGCGCTCGCCACGGCCTCGCCATGCCGCTCACCCATCGGCTCGTCGCGATCGTCCACGCGATCGAGCGCGGCGAGCGGCCGATGGCCTGGGCGAACGTCGAGGAGCTCGAGCGCCTGCGCCGGTCCGCGGCCTGACACCTGATCCCGAGCCGATCCCCGCCACCTCTCCAGTCCATCCACACGGGAGGGATCCCTTGTGCGCTACACCGTCGTAGGCGCCGGCGCGATCGGCGGCACCCTGGGCGCCCACATGGTCCGCGGCGGCGAGGACGTCGTCTTCGTCGACCGCGACGCGGAGCACGTCCGGGCCATGAACGAGCGAGGCCTCACGATCCGCGGCTTCGCCGAGACGTTCACCGTGCCCGCACGAGCCTACGCCCCAGGGGACGAGCCTGGTCCGCTCGAGGCCGTGCTCCTGGCCGTGAAGGCACAGCACACGGAGGAGGCCGTGCGGGCCCTGGCCGACCGCCTGGCGCCGGACGGGTTTGTGGTCTCGCTCCAGAACGGCCTATGCGAGGACGTCATCCGGGAGATCGTCGGCAGCGAGCGCACGGTCGGCGCGTTCGTGAACTTCTCCGCCGACTACCTCGAGCCGGGCCTCGTCCACTACGGCAGCGTGGGCGCCCTGTACCTCGGCGAGCTGGACGGCCGGCGCACCGAGCGCCTCCTCACCCTGGAGAAGGCGCTCTCGCACTGGGGGCCGGTGCACCTCACGGACAACATCTGGGGCTACCTGTGGGGCAAGATGGGCTACGCGAACATGCTCTTCGCGACCGCCACGGTGGACGCCACGATGGCGGACGTGATCGACCGCTACCGGGCGCTCGCGGCCGAGCTCGCCGCCGAGATCTACGACGTGGCGGAGCGCGAGGGCGTGCGCGTCGAGGGGTTCGACGCGGTCGAGCCCCCCGCGTTCCACCCGCGCGGCCAGGACCCGGCCGTGGTGAGCGCCTCCCTCGACCGCATGACCGCCTGGCAGCGCACGAGCGAGAAGCAGAAGAGCGGCATCTGGCGGGATCTCGCCGTTCGCCACCGGCCCACCGAGGTCGACGTGCAGATCGGCCGCTGCGCCGCGATCGGCGCGCGCCACGGCCTTCCCATGCCGCTCACGAACCGGCTCGTGGCGATCATCCACGACCTCGAGCAGGACCGGCGCGCGATGTCCTGGGACAACGTGGAGGAGCTCGACCGCATCCGTCTCGCGGAGGCGGCAAGGTGACCGAGGACGGCGCGCGCCGCGAGCTCGCCCGGCTGGCCGAGGAGGCCGAGGCGGAGCTCGCACAGTTCACCGCCCTGCCGAGCGTGAGCGCGCTCACGGCCCACCGCCAGGACGTCCTCGACGCCGCCGCGTGGCTCGCGGGCCGCCTGAGCCGTGCCGGCGCAGCGGGCGTAGAGCTCCTGGAGACGGGCGGCAATCCCGTGGTCACGGGCGAGCTCGGTCCGGAGGGCGCCCCCACGGTGCTCGTGTACGGCCACTACGACGTCCAGCCCGCGGACCCCCTCGGCGCGTGGGATAGCCCGCCCTTCACGCCGACGGTGCGCGACGGCCGCCTGTACGCGCGCGGCGCGAGCGATGACAAGGGCCCGATCCTCTGCGCCCTGGCCGGCATCGAGGCGCTCGCGCGGCTCGCTCCGCCGACGGACGTCCGCCTGCGCTTCCTGTTCGAGGGCGAGGAGGAGATCGGCAGCCCGAGCCTGCCCGCCTTTCTCCACCGCGAGCGGGAGCGCTTCCGGGCCGCCCTCGTGCTGAGCGCGGACGGCGGCATGTGGCGGGCGGGCGAGCCCTCCCTGAACGTCTCGTCCAAGGGCCTGTGCAATGTCGAGATCGAGGTCGAGACCGCCACCTCGGACCTGCACTCCGGGCGCCACGGCGGCGCGGTGCCGAACGCCCTGCACGCCCTCGCGGCGCTCGTGGCGGGCCTGCACGACCCGGACGGCCGGGTGGCCGTGCCCGGCTTCTACGACCACGTGACGACGCCGACCGCCGCCCAGCGCGCGGAGCTCGCCGCCCTGCCGTTCGAGGAGGAGGACTACCGCCGCGAGGTCGGCGTCGACGCCCTCCAGGGCGAGGTCGGGTTCACGACGCTCGAGCGCATGTGGCTTAGGCCCACCCTCGACGCCGTGGGCATGTGGGGCGGCTTCACGGCCGAGGGCATGAAGACGGTCATCCCCGCCCGGGCGCACGCCAAGCTCTCCTGCCGACTCGTGCCCGACCAGGAGCCGGCCGAGGTGCAGCGCCTCCTGATCGAACACCTGGAGCGCCAGCGCCCGCTCGGGGCGCGCGTGCGCGCCCGCGCCGTGCCCGGCGTGGCGCGCCCGTACGCGCTCCCGGCCGGCTACCCGCCACTCGCCCTGGCCATGCGGGTGCTCGAGGAGACGCTCGGCGGGGCCACCCTCCTGGTGCGGATGGGCGGCACCCTGCCGGCCGCCGAGCTCTTCCAGCGCGAGCTCGGCGCCGAGACGATGTTCTTCTCGTTCTCGGTGG
>JAKASY010000180.1 GCA_021817625.1 Bacillota bacterium
CGATGGGGTGCAGCTCGGCGTTCACCTCGTGGTCGGCCAGGCCCCGCCAGATCAGGTACCCCGCGACGAGGGTCACGAACAGATCGTCGATTGGCCGCACGACCTGGACGGGCGCCGTCCCGTAGCGCGAGAGGCCGTCGGAGATCACCACCAGCACGCCGAGGACGACGCAGGCCACTCCCGTCCAGCCGAAGATGGCGCGCCCCGCGACCTTCCAGACGATGAGCTGGGTCCCGCCGGCGACGCCGAGGAGGAGGCCCCCGGCGACGGCCGCGTACACCCCGAGGGGCGCCACGCTCGGGTCGCGGGGCACGAGGAACAGCGCGGGGATCCATGCCACGACAGCGACGGCAACGGACACGACCGCCACCCGCGACGCGGCGACCCTCACCAGCAGCCCGTCGTTCCGCCCGCGGCGATCCGGCCCGCGGTATGGGACTTCCGAGACGCCCTGGACTACCACCGTCACCCCCTCCGACGCTGCGATGAACCGGCAGCGGGTCTTGGAGTGCTCTAGCTAGGCAGAATCTACGCGAATCCCAGGTCAAACGCCAAAAAAATGCCAAAAGGCGGCATCCCGCCGGGCATGTCCGGCGGGATGCCGAGCCGATGCGTGTTGCCGACGCGCCCGCGCGCCGCGAAGGACACAGGCGACCGTTCCCGATCGTGACCGCCACCACCGAGCCTGCGAACCGAAGAGCAGCGCAGTGAGAACGCGGGGCGCCGGCGTCGCGGGTGTGACCCTCGCCCTCGGTTCGGTGACGCTGCTCGCGGCCGCCGGCGTGGCCGTCACGTCCGCCGTCGGGCAGGCGGCGACCACGAGCGCGATCGCGCCCTCCGCCGAGGCCGCGGCCGGCATCCCCGCCGCCTTCCTCGCCCTCTACGAGGCCGCGGCGGCCACCTGCCCGGGCCTCCCGTGGACCGTGCTCGCCGGCATCGGCCAGGTGGAGTCGGACCAGGGCCGCGACGCCCGCACCTCGACCGCCGGGGCCGTCGGGGTCGTCCAGATGCTGCCCGCCACCTTCGAGGAGTACGCGCAGCCGGTCCCCCCCGGAGGGGAACGCCCGCCGAACCCCCTCGATCCCGTCGACGAGATCTACGCCGCGGCGAGGGATCTCTGCGCGAACGGTGCCCGGGACGGCGCCGACCTCCGCGGCGCCATCTACGCCTACAACCACACAGCGGCCTACGTGCGAGAGGTCCTCTCCTACGCGGCGGCGTACGCGGGTCCCGCCTCTTCTTCTGCGCCGTCTGCGTCCTCGGCGTCAGCTGCGTCCGCTGCGTCCTCGGCGTCCGCTGTGCCGATCGTGCCGGGGCTCGACGCCCCGACCGAGGCTGCGGCCGTCGCCATCACCTACGCGCTCGACCAGATCGGCACCCCGTATGCCTGGGGCGGCGAAACGCCCGGGGTCGGCTTCGACTGCTCCGGGCTCACCCAGGCCGCCTACGCGGCGGCGGACATCCGCATCCCGCGCACCTCCACAGCGCAGTGGACGGGGCTCCCCCACGTGCCCGTCGACGACCTCGAGCCCGGCGACCTCGTCTTCTTCGACCCCGGCGAATTCTCGCCCGGCCTCCCCGGCCACGTAGGGATCTACATCGGCCACGGCGAGATGGTCGACGCCCCCCACACCGGCACCGACGTCCGGATCGACGCGCTCTCGGGCTGGCCACCGCCGATGGGGGCGGCCCGTCCCTCCGAGCTCGCAAGCGAATCAGACCCAGAGCCGTAAGAGCATCGGAACATGGCCACGGCAAAGCGCCGGCTCACGCTCGACGAGACGGCGTTATGCAGCTTCGAACGCGGCGTTGAAGCGAGTACCTCGAAGGGAGAAGCTCTCGTAACCGGGAGCGTGCAGAGTGTCGAGCCTCCTGGTCAACACGTCGGTGGAGGTGATACGGCAGGCGGTGGCGTGACGTCGAAGGGCACCTCGCGCGGAAGCCCTGGGAGCCGTGTGGCATAGTGCTTCCCGTTGTCCTACAATGTTAGACAACAGAAAGGAGACCCTCTGGATGTCAGGTCGAAGCGGACAGATCGCAGCCAGGATCGATCCGGCCCGAGAGCAGCGGATCCGGTACGCCAGCCAGCTCGAGAACACCTCGGTGAGCTCCTTCGTCGTCGAGGCAGCCAGCGAGAAGGCCGAGCGCGTCATCTCCGAGCACCATGGGACCCCGGTCCCCCCGGGGTACTTCGACGAGCTCTTGCGCGCGCTGGACGCACCGCCGCGGGTGATTCCGAGCCTGGCCGCAGCGGCCGCCCGGGTAAGGGAGTCGCCGGCGTTCGAGCAACGCTGAACGCGTTGTACTCCTCGGAGCGGCTGCGCGACGACCACAGGGTGGAGGCCTTCTCCTGCGGCAACGCCGTCCTCGACGGGTGGCTCCGGTCGACTGCGCTCACCTCCGATCGGAAGGACGTGTCGCGCACCTACGTGTGGGCGGACTCCTCGGACACCGTCTGGGCGTACTTCACGCTCTCCCCGGACGTGCTCTACCGCGACGGTCTGCCGAAGTCGCTGGCACACGGCGACCCCGACAGGATCCCGGCCATCCTCATCGGAAAGCTCGCCCTCCACAGCCAGCTGCAGGGCGGCGGCCGGCATCTCGGTTCGCAGCTCTTGGTCGACGCCGTCACGAGAGCGGCAGCAGCGGTGGAAGCCGCCGGCGGGCGCTACGTCGTCGTCGACGCGATCGGCGACGACGTGCTGGGATTCTACGAGCGCCACGGGTTCAGACGGCTCCCCCCTCCTGCCGACCACCGTCTTGTGATCCGGAGCGCCGACGCAAGGCGCTCGCTCGAGGACGGCTAGTGCCCTGACCACAAAGGTTCGCGCGCCTTTGTCCTGGTAGAGGGTTGGCTGAGCTGTTCCTGAACGGTTCCGAGAGCGTTGGTCGGTGCGCAGGGGGCGCCCATCGTGGCAGCCAGGGGAGCGCCGAGCAGCCTTTGGGCGCGTTGGTCGAGCCAGGTACCGCCAACGCGGCTGCCGACAGGTCGGCGTCGGACAGACGCTCGAGGTAGCAGAAGCGCAGGAAGGAGCGCAGGGCGCCACAGAAGTACTGGGCCGAGCCGACCGAGACCGTCTCGCATTCGGCCAGCACCGCGGCAATGGCCTGGTCCGCGCACAGGCTGCGCAGACTTCCGTCAGGGGCGCAGCATGCCAAGAACCTCCGCACCCGCTTCCCGTACAAGCGGGCCGTCGATGGCGCCAACGCCCGCTCGGCGAGCAGATAGCGCGAATAGCGCGCCAAGAGCACCTCGACCGGCGCGACTCCCGGCGGAAAGGGCGCTGCGATGCCCTGGGCGGCCAAGGAGTCCATCAATGGCACGTCTTCATCTGCATCTGCGACCAATGCGTCGCGCTGTGCTCGCAGGTCATCGAGGGCAAGCCCTCGTCGGTGCCCCAGGTCGCGCCCTGGGAAGCTGAAGCGACCCTCGAGGATGTCCTCCCCAACCTGGCGCCCGTAGCCAGCGCCGCGACCCAGGTCGAAGAGAGCCTGACCGCCTGGGTCTCCAAGGCCCGATCGCTCGGCGCGACCTGGGCGCAGATCGGCGACGCACTGGGGATCACTCGCCAGTCCGCGTGGGAGCGGTTCTCAGGAGAGGAATAGCCCCAGCTCGTCGGGGGATCACCCCGGACGGGTGGCACCCAGGTGGACGTCGGTTCCCCATGCGGCGCCGACGGTCGTGGGGAACGCCTCGACCCGGACGTCCGCGCCGGTGTGAGGGGCGTCGACCATGTACGCCTGGCCGCCAGCCGTGCCCACGTAGATCCCCACGTGGGACACGCCGGCGGGGCCGCTGCCGTCCCTGCCGCCACGGCCCCGCCGCGCTCTGGCCAAAGCTCTGCCCGAGGTCCAGCACCTCGGTCACGTAGCTGGTGTCGTGATTGAATGCGAACACCGCCGCCGACAGGTCGGTCCCGTTGGCCGCTCCATTCGCGCACAGAAGGCGAGCCGCCGCATACACAGCGTCGGTCGGGTCATAAGGAGAAGGAGGCTCCGCCCCGCCGGGCGGGACCGGCACGTCGCCCGAGGACACTGTCCCTCACGTGCCTCAGACCCCCGACCCACCTGTAGATAACTTCGGCGCCGGCCGAGTTGGCGCCCGAGTGGACGCCGGGGAGGGTGGACTGGCCGTTGTCGGACTCGACGGTGCCGATGGCGGCCAGCACGGTCCACGGCAACCCCGGGCAGGTGACCGCAGCCTGCCCATACAGCGTGAGCATGCTGGAGGGGATCACCGTCGTGGCCGACGCCGACGGGATGACCGCACCACCGGTGAGCACCGACACCAAGGCGACCGCGGCCGCCCCGATGAGCACCACGACCAAGAGCACCACACCCGCACCGGCGATCCCAACGATCCGAAGCCCGCTCACCGCCAGCCGCCCGGGCCTCGCGTTATGCCGACCTCACCGACCCAGAAACCCAGCAACCAAAAAGGTTTCCTGCCCCAGGTCGGCATAACCAGGGGGTCGGCATAATGGGCGCTATGCCGACGTCGGCATAGCGCCTACAACCACACAGCGGCCTACGTGCGAGAGGTCCTCTCCTACGCGGCGGCCTACGCCGGTCCCGCCTCCCCCGCCTCCCCTGCGGCCTCTGCGGCCTCTGCGTCTTCTGCGTCCGCGGTGTCCGCTGCGCCCGCTGCGGCGATCGTTCCGGGGCTCGACGCCCCGACCGAGGCTGCGGCCGTCGCCATCATCTACGCGCTCGACCAGATCGGCACCCCCTACGTCTGGGGCGCCGAGACGCCCGGGGTCGGCTTCGATTGCTCCGGGCTCGCCTAGGCCGCCTACGCGGCGGCGGGCATCCGCATCCCGCGCACCTCCACAGCGCGGTGGACGGCGCTCCCCCACGTGCCCGTCGCCGACCTCGAGCCCGGCGACCTCGTCTTCTTCGACCCTGGCGAGCTCTCGCCCGGCCTCCCCGGCCACGTAGGGATCTACATCGGCCACGGCGAGATGGTCGACGCCCCCCACACCGGGACCGACGTCCGGATCGACGCGCTCTCGGGCTGGCCGCCGCCGATGGGCGCGGCCCGTCCCTCCGAGCTCGCTCGCCAGAGATGAGGGCGATGCGTCGGAAAGCTGGCCTATGACGCCTTCGCGCCCAGGAGGTGCGCGTGCTCTTCAGCCGGCCCGCGGAGCGGGCGGACATGGACGATGCCTTCGTCGATGTCCACGACCGAGGCCACTGCTCGCACCGAGCCGGAGCCTACGAGGATGTAGGCGCCAGGGACGATCCGCGACGGGTCGGGTGCGGCGTCGAGGAACGCCCAGGGCAGCCCGGTGTCGTCCATCGTGTTCAGGTCGATCACGAGATCCACATCGGGTGTCATCGGGTCCTCCCTCCGGGGACATGGTAGGTGTTTTCTTGCCTCTGATGAACAACAGTTTCGAGCGTCTCGAGTCCGGCGTCCAAG
>JAKASY010000181.1 GCA_021817625.1 Bacillota bacterium
TGCCAGCGGGACTTCCTCGAGCGCCTGCGCAGCGTCACCGCTGAGCTGGGCATCATGCTGGTGTTCGACGAGCTGCTCACCGGCGCCCGGCGCCCAGGGGGCACGGTCGCTCGCGAGCTGGGCGCAGTCGACGCGGTCATGTTGGGCAAGGCCATCGCCAACGGCATGCCGGTGGCGGCCCTCGCGGCCAGGCCGGAATGGTTCGAGGTCGCCCTGCCTGGCGGCCCGAGCGCGTTCGTCGGCACCTTCAACGGCCACGCCCTCGGCCTAGCCGCGGTCGTTGCGACCCTGGATCGCCTTCGCGACGGCGCCGTGCAGCGCGATCTGGCCGCCGCTACCAACCGCCTGCGTCTGGCGTTTGGCGAGGCTGCGGCCCGGGTCGGCATCCCTGCCGTCCTGAACGGGGGTGGCGGCCACTTCCAATGGTACTTCGGACGCACGTCGGTTGACCGCTACCGCAACCTGTGGGATCTCGACGCTGGCGCGGGCCGCGCCTTCGCCGAGGCGCTTGGCGAGGACGGTTTTTTCACGGCGCCCGGGGTGGCGGCGCACCAGGCGATTTCCTTTGCCCACCTGACCGGCGAGGTAGACCGCCTGTGCGCCGCGTTCGGGCCAGCATTGGAACGCGCGGCCCGGGCCTGGGATGGGCGCTAGCGTGGCCCGTATCACACCCGCCCGCTACAAGGAGCGTCGCGACAGGCTTCAGGCGCTGTTGGCGGAAGTCGGTGTCGCGGGCATGCTCGTGGCGCAGGCGGACACGGTCTACTATCTGACGGGTTTTTTCCACTACCCCTCTGAGCGGCCGATCCTCCTGTGGCTGCCCACGAAAGGCGAGCCCACCGCCGTGGTGCCTTTGCTGGAGAGCGACCACGCCCACGGGATCATCGACGACACGGTCGTGTACGAGGAGTTTCCCGGCCGACCCGGCGCCTGGGACACCGCGCTCGACGCGCTAGGCGAGCGGGGGCTCGGTTCCGGTCCCGTAGGATACGAGGGATCGCTGGGCGCGATCACCTACGAGCATCTACGCCAGCGCGCCGGGGCGCCCCTCGTCGAATGCGGCGGCCTCACCACGCGGCTACGCATGGTGAAGGACCCGGACGAGATTGCGCTTATGCGGAAGGCTGGCGCCTACAGCGCCCAGATGGTGGCGGAAGGGCTCCGCTTCATTGCTCGGAAGGGTCCAGACGTACGGGAGGCCGAGGTCGTCGAGCACGTGACCCAGCATGCCCTCGGCCTCATCTCCCAGGACGACGACCTTGTGTTTGTCGGCAGCCTGGGCGGTGGTCTTGTCTGCTTCGGCGATCACAGTGCGCTACCCCACGCGCTCCCTTCGCTGCGCCGCCTCGGAGACGCGTCGGTCGTCCTGCTCAGTCTCGGCTGCATGGTGGGGGGCTACGCAGCCGAGTGCGAGCGCACGTTCTTCCTGCGCGAGCCGACCGACGAAGAGCGCCGCGTGCATGGGGCCGTCCAGGTGGCGCAGGAGGCGGGCTTCCGCAACCTCCTGGCGGGAGCCCCCTGTGAGGAGGCGGACCGGGCGGCGCGCCAGGTGCTCGAGGCCCAGGGCTACGGCGAGTATGTTCGCCACCGCCTCGGCCACGGCATGGGCCTACGGTTCCACGAACCGCCCTGGGTGGCCCCGGGCGACACGACGCTTCTCGCCGTCGGCACGGTGGTGTCGTGCGAGCCGGGTCTGTACCTCCCTGGCCGGTTCGGCGTGCGCCTCGCCGACACCGTCCTGGTGGGCGACAGCGGACCGGAACGCCTCACCCTGTACCCTCCCGGATGGTCTGCGGAGGTACGGTGAGCATCACCCGGCCACGCGAGCAGATCCTTCGCCTTAGCGATTTCGCCACGCGCGTCGTGTCTCAGGGCGACGGCGCCAACGTGCTTTTGATCGGCGGCGCCGGTGCCACGGCCGCCTCGTGGCAGGGCGTGTCCCTTCTCCTGCGCCGGAGTCTTACGGTGTGGACGTACGACCAGCGCGGCGTGGGTGCGGCGTTTAACGCTCCGGGGGCGGTCGACGTCGCCGCCCTGGCCACCGACGCCGTACGCCTGATCGACACGCTTGGTCTCGCGCGCGTGCATCTGGTGGGCCACTCCACGGGGGCGCGCACGGCGATCGCCGTCGCCCACGCCCGGCCTGGGCGCGTGCGGTCGATCACGGGTCTATGCGCGTGGGGGTGGGCCGACGGGTTACTGGAACATCGCTTCGCCCTTGTGCGGGACCTACTCTGCCACCTTCCGTTCGACTCCGCGCGAAAGGCCATCGGATTCTTCCTGGCCTCGCGTCCCTGGCAGGCCGACGAGGAGCGGTTCGCCCGGCTTCTGTCCAGCTTGGGGCGGGATGGCGACGACCCCGCCTGGCAGGGCCTCGTCCGTCACCTTCTGGCGCCGACCGACGGCGATCCGGAGCGCGGGGCGCTACCGGCTGTGCCGACGCTCTTGCTGGGAGCGCGAGCCGACCGCATGATCCCGCCCGAGTATGCGTGCGAGCTAGCCGATTCCTGGCCGGGTGCGCACTTCGCCCTCGTGGGCGCGGACACGGCCGGCCACCTGGTCCATGTGGAGGAGCCGGCCCCAATGGCGCGGGCGATCGCGGACTTCCTGTCCAGCCTCGACGCCTGACACATTCCTCTCGGGTGACGCTGGCCATAACCGCGCAGAACTTCAACCGCCTGGCCGGGGCAGGCAGGACAACCGCTCTACACCGCAATCTTTCGGGTCCTCTGCTCGAAGTATGGGTGGCTTGAGGGCGTAGTCCCGGTCCACGCTTGGGTTCGCGCCAGGCCACGGAAGACTGCAGTTCGTGCCGATTGTGGAGGGGCACGACAAGGCGCGCTCGACCCCCGCCTGGCACCCAGGTGGTTGACCGTAACGTCTGCTTCTCGCACCGTTCTGGCTGACAAGGTCAAGAACGAAAGGGAGGAGCGGCCGTGCAGTCTGTCCGTATCTGGGCACGCCTGCTTGGGATCGAGCGCGCTGTCATTGAGGATGTCGAGTTTGACGACGACACGCAAGCCCTGGTGGTCGGTGTCCGGCCGCGCAAGAAGGCCAAGAACCGCTGCGGGCGCTGCGGCCGGCGCTCTCCGCTCTATGACCACGGCAGCGCGTCCTCGCGAACCAATACCTATTGATTGCGTATTTTGGAGCGCTTGGACCCAGGATACGAGAAATGCATCTGTGGTTGTTGATCACGGTGTAAGTGGTCGGACCCAGAGTGATCCATACCCATATGTTGTTGGAGTTGGAGCGATTGGTCCTATGATACAACGGTATGAAGGTGAGATCAAGGCATTACATGGACACGAAACAGTCAATGGGACACCGCATCCTCAATCATGCGCGATTAGAATAGGAATGCAACAAAGACCTGTAGCCGTGCAGCCATCATGCACGGTGGTAGGACACGACACAGCTGGTTAAGGGTCTATGCGGCTGCCGCTTTGTCGGCAAACCACCGCTCTAAGGTGGCGTCCAACTCGCGCATCTGATCCGCAGTCGCGAAGCGGGTGTACGCCTCCTCGGCCTTCTCTAGCCCCTTCGCCACCCAGCGCATCACCATGTTCTTGTTGCGTGCCGCCACGTTCGTATGCCAGAACGTGACCCAGTGTGCCAGCCGGCCGCACTGGGAGAACGTGCTCTCGATCACGTTGCTCGTCCCCAGAAGCCGCGCCATCTCGGGCCCAAGCCCCAGAGCGTTCAACGCCAGTGTCTCGTCCATCCCCTCACGTACGCTGCCTGCCGCCTCTTTGTAGCCAAGGCGCTCCAGCTTCGCCGCCAGGGTCGTCATCTGCTGACGGCCTTTCGCCACTGGCGCCGTCCACGCCCGCCACAGGCTGTCGTGCGCCCACTTGTGCAAGACTTGGGCAGATTATCCTGGGCGTGTGTGGCTTTGCGCGAACGGCATCGAGCAATGACCACTCGCCCGTGAACATCTCCGTCAGCGGCGACGACAGCGCCTTGCCGCCATCTATGACCGCCACCATCCCGTTCATTCCCGGCTCGAACCCACGCGCCTGAAGGTCCGCCAAGAGCTGACGACACAACACGGCGTCCTCGGCGTCCCCCGCCACCAGCCCGAGCACCTTCTTGTACCCCCGCTCACCCACCCCGCCCACGCACACCGCGCGTTGCCCTCCAGGCTCCACCCCATCCATGAACACCACCGGGTAGCGCCCGCTGATCGACCGCGTCTTGAACTCTTCCACCACGCCTGCCGTCGCCCGGGGCTACAAAATCAACAATCCCTGGGTATCCGTCGGCCCGCGAAGCGGTCCGGGCACCAGGCTAGCCTCAGTCACACGTACACGGCCGAAGGCCCTTGAGCGGCGTCGGCGTGCTCCATCCAGAACGCTTTCGACAGGCTGTCCTTACGGGCGAAGAGGTCGTCGAAGGAGACCGCACGCGGCGTGCGAGGTCCGCGCACGTCCGTGGCATCCAAGGCGGGGTCGACAGGACGTCCTTAGCCACGCCGGCCCCGTTTAAGGGCGGCCGCGGGGGCCCTGGGGAGGCCGCCGCAGGACGCCGCGCTCGGCCAAGGATCGGTCAACGCGCGCCAGGTTCGCCTCGACCCGTGGTGCCTCCCGCTCGTGCAGTAGGCGGGCTAGCGCCATCGTGAGCGTGACGAGGGCGACGCTCGAGCTGAAGTGCACCCCGGACACGGTCGGGAGCTTCAGGGTGAGCACGACGCCCGGCAGGGCAGGGCCCTTGCGGTCCGTGACGACCACCGTGCGCGCCACCTTGGCCGCCTCCGCTAGGTCGTCGATCGTGGTCTGGGCGTATCGGGGGAAGCTCAGGCCGATGACCAGGTCGGTCGGGCGTAGCGAGGGGATGGCCGTGAGCGAGCGCACCGAGCCCGCCTCCATGAAGGCCACGTTGCCGAGGATGAGGTCGAGGTGCAGGGCCAGGTGTTGGCTGATCGGCACGGTCGTCAAGGCGGCGATCACCCACGTGCGCTCGGCCCCCGCCAGGAGCTCCGCCAGGGCCGACGCCTCGTACCCGACGGCTGCCTCCAGTTGGTCGAGGTTGGCCTTCTCCTGCTCCACGATCCGACCCAGCGTGGTGTTACCGCTGGCGGCGCCGTCACCGCGCGCCAGCTTCCACACGAGCTCGCTCGGCGGCAGGCACGTGCGCACGCGCGCCTGCAGCTCCGAGAAGCCGCTGTAGCCTGCGCGCTGCAGCGCTCGCACGACGGTAGCGGGGCTTGCGCCGGAGCTCGCTGCAACGTCACCCACGGTGTTCCAGGCCACCTCCGGAAGGTGCGCCGCCACCCAGACGGCGACGCGCGCGACCTTGGCCGCGCGAGTGCGCGCGCCCAGGGCGTCGAAGTCGGTGCGAATGGCGTCGAGCCCGACGGCCATGACGCTGCCTCCCTGGCTCGATGTAAAAACCGAAACGAGGCTGATGTCCGTCAAC
>JAKASY010000182.1 GCA_021817625.1 Bacillota bacterium
GATCTGGCCCTGTCGGCCGAGGGCGATCGGGTGGCGGGCCTCGAGGCGGGAGCGGACGACTACATCCCGAAGCCGTTCTCGCCGCGCGAGCTCGTGGCGCGCGTGCGGGCGGTGCTGCGCCGCACCGGCGGGGGGCGGGGGACGCGGCGGGTGACGTGCGGCGACATCGCGGTCGACCTGGCGGGCCGCACGGTCGAGCGCGCGGGCCGCCCGGTGGACCTCACGGCCACGGAGTTCGCCCTCCTCCGCCAACTGGCCGAGCACGCCGGCCAGGCCGTGGGCCGCGAGGACCTCATCCGCGGCGTCTGGGGCTACGACTTCGAGGGGGACGCCCGCACGATCGACGTGCACATCCGCCACCTGCGGGAGAAGCTCGAGGCGGACCCGAGCCACCCGCGCTGCATCGAGACGGTGCGCGGCGTCGGCTACCGCCTGCGGGAGGGGACGTCGTGACCCTTCGGCCGAGCCTGATCCTGGCGGGCGTCGCCGCCGCCGCTGCCGCCTGGCCGATCGCCGGTCCGGGCGCCGCGCTCGCCGCCGGTGCGGCGGCGGCAGCCGTGGCGATGGTGGTCGCCGCCGTGGCTGAGCGAGGCCTGGTCGACGCCCTGCGCGAGGTCGAGGACATGCTGCGCGTGTGGCAGGCGGGCGACTTCTCGCCGCGCCTGCGCTGGGCGCGTGCCGACGCCCTCGGTCGGGTCGCCGACACGGCCAACGACACGGCGCGGGCCCTGGCCGCCGCGCGTGCCGAGGACGAGAGCCTGCGCGACCGCCTCGAGGCGATGCTCGCGGCGCTCGACGTGGGCGTCCTGTACCTTGCCGAAAACCGCCGCGTGCTCGCCATGAACGCTGCGGCGGAGATCCTGTTCGACATGCACGAGGCGGATGCGGTGGGCCGCTCGCTGCTCGAGGTCGTGGGCGATGCGGAGCTCGACCAGCTGGCGGAGGAGGCGCTCAACCGGGGCACGACGGCGAGCGCGGAGTTCGACCCCGGCCCCGGGGACCAGCGCGTCATGCGCTACCGCCTCGCGCCGACGCGCAGCGAGTCGGGGCGCGTGACCGGCCTGCTCATCATGGCCTCCGACCTCACGCACGAGCGGCGGCTGGAGCGCGTGCGCCAGGATTTCGTCGAGAACGTCACGCACGAGCTGCAGACGCCGCTCACGTCGATCCGGGGGTTTGCCGAGACCCTCGCGGGCGACGCGGGCGCGGACGGCGACCGCAGGCGCCGCTACCTCAACATCGTCGAGCGCGAGGCAGAGCGCCTGAGCCGCCTGGTCTCCGACCTCCTCGACCTGTCGCGCTGGGAGGGCAAGCGCCCGCCGCTTCACGCCCAGCACTTCGACCTGGGCGCCCTCGTGAGCGACGTCGTCAGCGTCTATCGGCCGGTGATCGAGAAGAGCGGCCTGCAGTTCCGGGTGGAGGTGCCGGAGGGCCCGCTGCCGCTCGTCGCCGATCGCGAGGCGGTGGCCCGCGTGCTCCGAAACCTCATCGACAACGCCCGCAAGTACACGCGCGAGGGCGCCATCACGTTCCGCCTGTTCCGGGTGGGCCGCATCTACCGGATGGAGATCGAGGACACGGGCATGGGCATCCCGGCCTCCGCCATCCCGCGCGTGTTCGAGCGCTTCTATCGCGTGGACAAGGGGCGCGACCGCGAGAGCGGCGGCACGGGCCTGGGCCTGGCGATCGTCCGCCACCTGGTGGAGGCCCACGGCGGCCAGGTCAGGGCGAGATCCGACGGTCTCGGCCTGGGCAGCCGGTTCACCGTGGACTGGCCGGGCGAGCCTACGGGCAGGGCCTCAGTGGCCAAGAGCCTGCGCGAGGACGAACAGGCCCGTGAGGGCGAGCAGGCCGCCGGCCACGCCCTCGGCGTCGGCACCGGCGCGCTTGCCGAGGTGGCGGCCGAAGGCGAGCCCCGCGGCGCTGAGGCCGAGGCCGGCGACGGCGATGGCGGCGAGCGCGGGAATGAAGGGCGCGCCGAAGAGCGGCAGGGTGAGGCCGACCGCGAGCGCGTCCAGGCTGACGGTGAGCGCGGCGGTCGCGAGGGGGAGGCCTGAGGTGAGGTGTGTGGCGGTGCCGGCGCGTGGGGCCCCGGGGGCCCGTAGGGGCGTCGCGCCGGCATGCGCCGCCCCGCGCACGGTCACCACGCCGAGGCCGACGAGCAGGACGGCGGCGGCGACGCCCGTCGCTGGCGCCAGCGCCGGCCCCAGGGCGCGTCCGGCCAGGAGGCCGACCGCGGCGAGGACGAGCTCGGTCAGGGCGAACACCACGGCCACGCGCGCGCTCTGGCGCCTGGTGGGGCCGGTGAGGCCGATGCCGACCGACACGGCCAGGGCGTCGACGCCCAGGGCCAAGGCCACGACGGCGACCTTGACGGCGGTGAGCAGCGGCGTCGCACCCCCTAGGCAACGGCTCGTAAGGCGGCACGGGAAGGGAGGATCACGTTGCGGCTGGTCGTGATCGCAGACGACGCGAATCGAGGTCTTCTCGAGGACATTCTTCCCCTGCCGGCGGAGTGGGTGGGAACGGCGGTGCGCGAGCGTGATCGGCGTGCCGTCGAGGCCGCTGTGGCGGACGCCGAGGCGGTCGTGGCGCGGCGGGCCCCCGACTGGCTGCTCGACCGGGCGCCAGGCTTGCGGCTGCTCGTCCTGTACGGCGGCGGCGCCGACGACGTCGCCTACGGCCACCTCCCGGCGGCCTGCTCGGTGGTCGAGAGCCGTGGCTACGAGGCGTCCGTCGCCGAGCACGCCCTGGGGCTCATCCTCGCCCTCAGTCAGAACCTGCCGGCGGCGGAGCGCGCCACGCGGCGCGGCTGCAGGCTGCCGGGCGACGCGGGGCTGGTGCCCAGCATGGAGCTCTCCGGGCGCACGGTGGGCGTCCTCGGCTTTGGGCGCATCGGACGGGAGGTCGCTCGCCGCCTTGCCCCGTTCGACTGCGACATCCTGGGCCTCAAGCGCACGGCGGACGGCTACCTGAAGGAGCTCATGGGGCTCATGGAGCTCGGCGGCCCGGAGTTCCTCGACACCCTGCTCAAGGCGGCGGACGTGCTCGTCGTGACCATGCCCCTCACGCCGGACACGCGCGGCATGATCGGCGGGCGCGAGCTCGCCCTTCTCAAGCCGGGGGCGTTCGTCGTGAACGTCTCGCGCGCCGCCGTCATCGACGAGGACGCCCTGTTCCACGCCCTGACCTCCGGCCTTCTGCGCGGCGCGGCCCTCGACGTGAGCTACGACGAGGAGGCCGTGGACAGCCCCACGGCGCACCGCCCCTTCGATCGCCTGGGCAACGTGATCCTCACGCCGCGCGTCGGCGCCCACAGCGACGGCGCGATTCGGCGCGGGCGCGAGAGCCTGCGCGCAATCCTCGCGCAGGTCGCCGCCGGCGAGCTGCCCGAGGGGGCCCTGCGCACCCCGTGAGCGACGCCGCCGGCGCCGCTCGGCCGCCGCTCGCTGGCCCGCCCGCCGACGCCGCACGGCCGCTGCGGGTGCCGGCGGCCGTTGCCGCCTTGGGCCGGGGAGAGGGCATGCGCGTGGCATGGGAGAACGAGCTGGGCGGGCGCACCTTCGAGGTTGGCGATGGCGGCGCGCGCCGGTTCGTGAAGTGGGCGCCCGCCGGGAGCGGCCTCGACCTTGGGGCGGAGGCCGCACGCCTGCGTTGGGCCGTCGCCTACACGGCGGTGCCGCGCGTGCTCGGCGAGGGCCGGGACGACGAGGGGTCGTGGCTCGTGACGGCTGGGCTTGCCGGCGAGAACGCCGTGAGCGAGCGTCACAAGCGCGAGCCGGCGCGCGCCGCGGCGGCCATCGGCCGAGGCCTCAGGGCCTTCCACGACGCCTTGCCGGTTGACCGCTGCCCGTTCTCCTGGTCCCTCGAGGAGCGCCTCGGGGACGTGCACCGGCGGGCAGGGGAGCTTGACCCGGCGCGCTGGCACGAGGCGCACCAGCCGCTCGGCGTCGCGGGCGCGCTTGCCGCTCTTGCGCGCGCCCCCTCGGTGGACCGCCTGGTCGTCTGCCATGGCGACGCCTGCGCGCCCAACACGCTCCTCGCCGAGGACGGCAGCGTCACCGGCCACGTGGATCTGGGCTGCCTTGGCGTCGCGGACCGCTGGGCGGACATCGCTGTCGCCACCTGGAGTCTCGAGTGGAACTACGGGCCGGGCTTCGACGAGACGCTGCTCGAGGCGTACGGCGTCGCGCCCGACGCGGCGCGTGTGGCGTATTACCGGCTGCTGTGGGACCTGGGTCCGTAGCGGGCGCGTGCAACCGCGGCCAAAGGCGCGTGCGTCCAGGCTATGGGCACAGGAATGGCGGCCGCGTCACGAGGCACAGGCTCGATACCGAGACCCAACGTTCAGGCGCCGCCGCCGGGCGCCTGATCGACGTGTTCACTGGACGGATCGCCGGTCTCCGGACGGAGTACCGCTACACCTTCGTCCGCTGCCGCGTCCGCAAGCTTGGCATCCTTGGTCGCAAGCGGCAAGTCTAGGCGTGCCGCAAGTGACACATAGGCCGCGTCGTAGGCGCTCAGGCGGCGCCGGCGCGCCACATCGAAGAGAGCGGGGCTGTGGTCGAGTCCTGGGCCCCACTGCACCTGGATTGGAAGGCCGCGCACCAATTCGAGGAACCGCGCCGACCTGGCGGGATCCATCCGGCCCCGCCGCTCGGCCACCAGGAGCACGTTCGCTACCTCGAGTGGCCAGATGCCGGGAACGAAGGCGGAGTCGGCGCGGCAGCGCTTCAATACGGCCACCGTGTAGTCGTCCGCCTCGTCCGCGAAGCACCACGCCATCGTCACGGAGGCGTCGAGAACGAACGCCATCTAGCGACGGCCCTCCTCAATCGCCTTACGCACATCCATGCCTAGCGTCTGGCGCCTGCCAAAGGCCAGCAGGTCCGCGATGGTCTGGTCGATCGTGCCTGACCGGCCCCCAGGCGGGGACGTAAGCAAAGCGGCCGGCCGACCGTTACGGGTGATCAGCACCGATTCGCCTCGCTCCACTTTGTCGAGCAGCTCTGCCAGGTGTGCCTTCGCCTCGTACGACCCGATCCGCAGCAACGCCCTCACCTACCTAGTCGTAGTCTAGTCGAGACTCACTCCTGCGGCAAGGGTGCTTTGTCCCTCGCGACCGGCGCTCGATCCAGGCGATGCGGTCGAGGTGGTGCCGAAGACAAGAGAAGGGACGCTCGCCACGGTGCTACGATCGTGCCGAGAGGGCGTGACGCCAAGCCGTGCGGCGCCCCTGGCGCCTGATGGCGTACCGCCAAAAGAACCAGCCGGCGATGAACAGGAGCGCGTAGATAAGCCCCCAACCAGCGCCCTGGACCGTACCGCGGGTGATGAGCGCCGTCAGAACGAGGGCCGTCACGAGCGAGAGGAAGGCGTAGTACACGTTCCAGAGGAAGGGGAAGAAGACGGCAGA
>JAKASY010000183.1 GCA_021817625.1 Bacillota bacterium
GACGGTCTCCTGGACATGCTGGTCGCCGACGCCGCCACGCGCAGCTTGAAGAGCGGCCGGCCGGAGACCGTCTCGGCCATCCCGACCGCCGCGGGCGCATGAGATGGCGCCGGAGCGGCCGCTCGGGGTCGCGTGCCTGGGCCTGGGACGCCTGGGGATGCTGCACGCCCGGACGCTCGCCGCTCTTCCGGCTGTGCGCCTTCTCGCGGTGTGCGACGTCGACCCCGCCCGCGCGGCGGAGGCTGCGACGGGGGCGCGCGAGGCGCGACCGACCGCAGACCCCCTCGAAGCCTTGTCGACGCCCGGCGTCGAGGCCGTCGTGATCGCGACGACCACGGACAGCCATGCCGACCTGGTGACCGAGGCCGCGAGCCGGGGCCTCCAGGTGTTCTGCGAGAAGCCTCTCGCGCTCACCCTGGCGGACGCGCGCCGCGCCGAGGAGAGCGCCAGAGTCGCCGGCGTGCTCCTGCAGGTCGGCTTCATGCGCCGCCTCGACGCGGGCTACCGCGCGGCCCGCGAGGCGATCGTGCGCGGCGACATCGGCCGCCCGCTCCTCTTCCAGTCCCAGAGCCTCGACCAGGGCGTGTCCGACTCCGAGCGCTTCCTCGCGACGTGCGGCGGACTGCTCGTGGACGTCGGCCTTCACGACTTCGACCTGGCCGAGTGGCTCATGGGACGCAGCGTGACCGAGGTCGACGCGCGCGGCGAGATCCTCGTCCACCATCAGCTCGCCCGCTACGGTGACGTGGACAACGCCGTGGTCACCCTACGCTTCGAACGCGGCGGCCTGGGCGCAGTGGTGCTCAGCCACACCGCCTCCTACGGCTACGACGTGACGACCACCGTCATCGGCGAGAGCGGGGCGGTGCGCGCGGGCGCGCTCGCCGCCGAGGACATGTGGCGGATGGCGCCGCAAGGCGCGGCGCGGCGCTCGTTCGGCCACTTCCTCGAGCGCTTCGGACCCGCCTATCGGGCCGAGCTTGACCTGTTCGGCCGGCTGGCACGCGAGCGTCGCGACGGGACGCCGTCCGAAGACACCTGCCCGGGCGGGCGCGAGGGGGTGCGCGCGCTCGAGATCGCCCTCGCTGCCCGGCGCTCGCTCGAGCGCGGCCAGCCGGAGGCGGTGGCCCGAGTCGCCTCGCCCGCGGCGGCGCGCACCGACACCGATCATGGAGGGATGGCGACCGATGCCTGAGCGCCGCCGGCCGCGCGTGGCAACCGCGCCCGTCAACTGGAACAACGACGACGTGCCCGACATTCGCCCGCACCTGGCCTACCCGGACCTCCTGCGCGAGATGCGCCAGGCGGGCTATGTCGCCACCGAGCACGGCTCCGCCCTGCCCCTCGACCCCGAGGTGGCCGCGCCCGCCCTGGCGCGCGAAGGCCTCACCATGGTGAGCGCGTTCTGCGCGCTCCCTCTGCGCGACCCGGACCTCCTCGCCCACCACGGCGCGCGCCTCGACGCGGTGGCCGCGGTGCTCAAGGCGCTCGGGGCCGACGTCCTCCTCCTGTCCGACGCCATCCAGCCCGAGCGCAGCGCGTGGGCCGGGCGCGCGTTCGAGAGCGGGGCGCCGCACCTTGGCGCGGGCGAGCGGGCGACCTTCCTGGAGAACGTCCACCGCGTCTGCCGGCGCGTGCGCGAGATGGGCCTCGACACCGCCTTCCATCACCACGCGGCCACGTACGTCGAGGCGCCCGACGAGGTGCGCTGGCTCATGGACGAGAGCGACCCGGCGCTCCTGGGCCTGTGCCTCGACACCGGTCACCTCACGTACGGCGGCGGCGACGCCGTCGAGTTCGCCCGCACGTATGGCGCGCGCGTGCGCCACGTCCACCTCAAGGACGTCGACGGGCCCAGGCTCGGCCGCGCCCGCGCCGAGGGCTGGAGCGTCGAGCAGGCGCTCAGGGCCTACCTGTTCCCCGAGCTCGGCCACGGCGTCGTCGACTTCCCGGGCGTCCTCGCCGCCCTCGAGGATGCGGGCTACGACGGCTGGCTCGTGGTCGAGCAGGACACCCAGGAGGCAGGGGCCCTCGCCGCCGCGGCGCGGAACCGGCGCTACCTGGCCGAGCGCTTCGGACTCTAAGGGGAGAGAGAGGGGGGAGCGCGATGGCGACGACGGAGCGCGGGGCGGTCCTCACGCCGGAGCGCGAGCGGGAGCTCAGGGCCCTGTGCGCGCGCGGCCGCGGCCTGGTGCTCCAGTCGGTGCGGGGAGCGGGCGCGGGCCACGTGGGCGGGCCGCTCTCGGCGATGGAGATCCTCGTCACCCTGTACTTTCACGTCCTGTCGGTGGATCCGGCGCGGCCGCGCGCACGTGAGCGCGACCGCTTTGTGCTCTCCAAGGGGCACAGCTCGATCGGCCTCTACAGCGTGCTCGCGATGCGCGGCTTCGTCCCCGAGGCGGAGCTGTGCACGTTCGACCACCTCGGCAGCCGCCTGCAGGGGCATCCGGACATGACCGCCCTGGACGCCCTCGACATGTCGACCGGGTCGCTTGGGCAGGGCCTGTCCGTCGGCCTCGGCATGGCCCTCGGCCTGCGCCGGCGCGGCCTCACAAGCCGGGTGTACGTGCTCATGGGCGACGGCGAGTGCCAGGAGGGGCAGGTGTGGGAGGCGGCGCACGCGGCCACGGCCCTCGGCGTCTCCGGCCTCGTGGCGATCGTCGACCAGAACCTCCTCCCCCAGTTCGCCTGGCCGGGCGGCGGCATGGGCGAACAGCGCCGCGTGGCCCTCGCCGCCCGATTCGAGGCCTTCGGCTGGGAGGTGCGCGGCGTCGACGGCCACGACATCGCCGCCCTGGCCGCCGCCTGCCAGAGCGCCGACCATCCGGTGGCGGTGATCGCCCGCACCGTCAAGGGTCGCGGCGTGTCCTTCATGGAGGGCGACTTCCGCTGGCACTCGCGCGTGCCCACGGACGAGGAGATGGCGCGCGCCGCCGCCGAGCTCGCGGAGGGGGGGCGCGGAGATGCCTGAGGCGCAGCGTGTCGTGTTCGGCCAGACGATGGTGGAGCTGGCGCGGCGCTTCGACGACTTCCTTCTTCTCGATGGCGACCTCGCCAACTCGACCCGCGCCGACATCCTGGCGGAGGCGGTGCCGGACCGCTTCCTCGAGCTCGGCATCGCCGAGCAGAACCTGGTGGGCGTGGCGGCGGGCCTGGCGACCGTGGGGTACCGGCCATGGCTGAGCTCGTTCGCCGTGTTCCTCGTCAACCGCGACCTGGACCAGGTGCGCATGCTCGTCGCCCAAAACCACCTGCCCGTGCGCCTAGCGGGCGCCTATGCCGGCCTCTGGACCGGCTACACGGGCAAGACCCACCAGTGCGTCGAGGACCTGGCGGTCATGCGGGCGCTGCCGTCGATGACGGTGCTCGCGCCGGCGGACGCCAGCGAGGCGCGCCTCGCGCTCCTCTACGCCCATACCGTCGACGGTCCCGTGTACGTGCGCCTCTGCCGCGACAGCGTGCCCGACGTGACCGCGGCCGACGCCGCCTACGACCCGGCCGTCGGGGTCTGGCTGCGGCGCGGCCGGGACGGCACGCTCGTGAGCACTGGAGTGCAGACGACGCGCGCCCTCGCGGCGGCCGAGCGCATGGCGGAGCGGGGGCTCGACGTCGGGGTCCTGCACGTGCGCGCGCTCAAGCCGCTGCCGGAGGCGGACATCGTCGCCGCCGCGGCGGTCGGGCCCATCGTCACCGTGGAGGAGCACTCCGTCCTGGGCGGTCTTGGCGGCGCGGTGGCGGAGCTCGTGAGCGAGCGCTCGCCGGTGCGCGTCCTGCGCATCGGCATCGGCGACGTGTTCGGTGCGAGCGGGGACAACGAGGGCCTGCTCCGACGCTACGGCCTCGACGCGGAGAGCGTGGCGGACAGGAGCGCGGCCTTCCTCACGGCCTGACGGCAGGACAAGAGCGGGAGGGATGGGCATGGCGGAGGTTTGGCGCGCGCCCACGGGCGCAGTGGCGCCCGGTGAGGGGTCGACGAGCTTTCTCGGCTTTCGCTACGTGCGCTCCGCGGGCGGTGTCGTGCGCCTCGAGGACGCCCCGGCGGGGTGGGAGGCGGCGGTCGTCCTGGTCGATGGAGAGGTCGATGTGCGGCGAGGCACGAGCGCATTCCACCTGGGACCGCGACCGAACCCCTTCGACCACATGCCGGAGGCCGCCTACCTTCCCGACGGCGACGTGGTCACGATCGAGAGCCGCGGCCCTAGCGCCGTCGCGCTGGCGTGGGCGGCCGGCGACGCGGCCCAGCGGCCGTATCGGGTGGCCGGGCACGAGGTCGCCCTCGAGCAGCGCGGCGCCGGCGCGACCGAGCGCACCATCCGCCACCTGCTGGAGGGCGACCGGCCGGCAAGCCGCCTCCATCTGGTGGAGGTGATCACCCCGGCCGCCCACTGGTCGAGCTTCCCGCCGCACCGCCACGACCGCCACGCGCCGCCCGAGGAGTACGCGATGGAGGAGGCCTACCTGTTCCGCGTGGATCCTCCCGACCACAAGGCGCTCATGGGCACTTGGTCGCAGGACGGAGACGAGGACGCGGCGTTCCTCGTGTCGGACGGCGACCTCGTGATGGTGCGCACGGGCTACCACACGGTGTCGGCGGCGCCGGGGAGCCGCCTCTACTACCTGAACGCGATGGCCGGTCCGGAGCGGGTGTGGAAGCCGGTCTTCCACCCGCGCTACCTCCATCTGGTCGAGGGCTGGGGGAACGCGCCCGTCGTCGACCGCGGCTGAGGCGGGGAGGGGATCACATCTGCTCGTTGGAACGTCGTTCACTTGCCTCATCCATCATCAAACGGAGTAGTATTCCGGCACGAGACTCCTGCCGACTCGCGTGGCTGCAAAGACGCTTAGAATAGGCCCCGTCACCCTGCACCGCTGGGGAGAAGAGAGTTGGGAACGGGTGCCGAGGACATCGAAGGACATCCACACGGATGGCGCGATGTGCCATCCAGGCGGAGCGAGCCGACCGCCCCCGTCAGAAAGCGCTGGGCTTGTGCCTGCCGCTGCGGGCCAATGACTGCGCACCAGCCCGAGATGCGTCATCTTGCTGGAGGGACATGGAAGCAGAACAATCGCCCTCGACACATCGCGCGGCCGGATGGTACATCTTCGGCGGGTCGGCGCGACACCAGTCGATCGCAGCCCACCGGTAGGTGCGCTCGACCCCCCCGCACCGGGGCAGGACGGCGCTCACCTGTGCGGCAGGCGAACCCACAAGAACACACGCTGCCACTTCAGGGCTGCGGCGGATCGGGTTGGCGCGGTGAACGTCAAGCGGCGCTACACCGATGCCGAGCTGCGCGAGCGGATCCAGGCGTTCACGCCCAAGGAGAAGGTGAAGGCCGTCCTCCTGGAGATCTACGGGCGCAGCCAGGCGCGAACAGTCAGGACAGCGTGAGGCAAAAGGGTGGGG
>JAKASY010000184.1 GCA_021817625.1 Bacillota bacterium
CCTGCGCGGCGGGCAGCAGGACCAGGCGCGACCCGACTGCGCGCGCGAAGCCGACCGCCTGAAGGAGGGCCGTCGTACGCTCCAGAGCGGCCTCGGGCGAGCGGGCGCCGACGTCGGTCAGCCAGGCAAGCAGGCGCCGCTTCTCCCACGCGGCCGGGAGCGGTCCCTCGAGCGCGCACAGCCAGCCGCTGTCGCCCACCGGGCGCCGGCTGGCCGCGAACGTGAACAGGAGCGCCGCAAACACCCGGCTGCGGGCGGCAACGCCGTCCGCCGCCCCCTCGGTCGCCGTCGCCCGCCCGCCGTCGAGGCGCACCAGTCCCTCCTCGCACAGGAAGCGGAAGAGGAACTGCCAGACGTGCGTGCCTGCCAGGGCGCGCCGGTCCATCGTGGGCGCCACCGCCTCCGGCGTCAGGGTGAGCCCTTCGAGTCGCCGTAGCGCCGGCGCCGCCAGGAGGCCGCGCCCGGTCACGCGCGGCTCCTCGCGGCGGACGAAGGCGGCCAGGGTCACCAGGTCGTGGATGAGCGTCGGCGCGGCGAACAGCTCGCCCTCGCGCCCCGCGGCGGCGCGCGACGGGGTGCTGGCGCGCAGGGCACGCTCCGCGGCTTCGACGAGGGCGCCCGTGACCGCGAGCCGGGGCCCGAACGGCGTGTCGACGGGCACCACCTCGCCGCTTCCCAGGAGCGCCGTGTAGCGCTCGCCGGCCGCAGCGGGCGCCACGGCTGGCGGCACGCCCCCCTCGCGGCAGAGGCGCCAGAGCTCGACCGGCGTGATCTCCTCCACGCCGCCGAGGGCGAGCTGGCAGCGCAAGCGGTCCAGGTGGGAGAGGCCTGTCGCGGCGGTCATGGCCTCGACCCCCGCTCGCCACCCGCGGCCATCTCCTCGCCCTCGACGCGGCTCACGTAGCCCTGGGCCTGAAGGTAGCGCGCGCGCCGCGCTGCGAAGGCGACCTCGGGGCTCTGGGCCGTCACGAGGCTGTAGAAGTGCGCGGTCGCACCGCTTGCCTTGGGCCGGAGGAGGCGGCCGAGGCGCTGGGCCTCCTCCTGGCGGGAGCCGAACGAGCCGGAGACCTGGACCGCCACCGTCGCGTCGGGCAGGTCGAGCGCGAGGGTGCCGACGCGGCTCAGGACCAGGCAGCGCACCTCGCCCCGCCGGAAGGCGGCGTAAAGGCGCTCGCGCTCGTCCCGCGGCGTGCGGCCGGTGACCAGGGGGGCGCCGAGCCGCTCCGCGATCGCCTCGAGCTGACGCAGGTACTGGCCCAGGACCAGGGCGCTGGCGCCGGGGTGCCGGGCCAGGATGTGCGCCGCAACCGCCGCCTTGGCGGGGTTCTCCGCCGCGATGCGCAGCCGGCCTGCGCCGTCCGCGCGCAGGTAGCGCCCACGCTGCGCGTCCGATAGGGCAACGCGCACCTCGGTGCACCGCGCCGGAGCGAGGTAGCCGTCGCGTTCGAGGGCGGCGCTGTCGAGGGCGTAGACCACCGGGCCGACGAGTGCGAGCACCTCGTCCTGCCGACCGTCCTCACGCACGAGCGTCGCGCTCAGGCCCAGGCGCCGACCCGCCGGCAGCGAGGCGGCCAGGCCGAACACCGGTGCGGGCAGGAGGTGCACCTCGTCGAACACCACCATCGCCCAGGACACGCCGGCCAGTTGGCGGAGGTGGGCACGCCCGCCGGCCTGGCTGGCCAGCATCGCGTAGGTGACGATGGTGACGGGCGCGATGTCCGCCGGCGAGCGGTACACGACCACCTCGCGCGGCGTGAGCGTCGTGTGCTCGAGCACCGTGGCACGCCACTGGGAGGCGGCCGCATGGTGGGGGACGACCACGGCGACAGGCGCGCCGGTGCGGACCATCGACGAAACGCCCACCAGCGTCTTGCCACTGCCGCAGGGCAGGACGACCACACCGCCGCCCCCCTGGCGCACGAAGGCGTCCACCGCCTGCACCTGATAGGGCCGAGGCGGCGACACCCCGAGGCGGGCGGCGATCGGTGCACCGCCGGCGGCGCGCGCGGCCGCGTCGCGCAGGGGATAGCCGAGGCGAAGCAGGGCGGCGCGAAGGGCGTAGCGGCGATCCGGCCGGACGGGCGCACGGTCCGGCGTGGCCGGGCCGGCCAGGCAGCCTCGCACGGCCGGGGCGTCGGTGACTGCGCGCAGGTCGAGCCGCTGCGCTCCCTCGGCCACGCCCAGCCAAAGGCTGCCGCGGGCGTCCGCCCAGAGGGTCAGGGCGGCCGTACGTCCCAGCGCCTGCTCCACACGCGACGTCAGGCGCTCAGGAAGGGGCATGGGGCAGGCGGCGGCGAGGGCCCCCAGCAGCGCGGAGGCCCTTGGGCTCTGGCCGCGCGCGGCCGCCTGCCAGAGGCTGTGGTCCGTCATGCGGTACAGGGCGCATGTGGCATCGCGCGGGCCGCGCTCGGCCACGGCGGCGAGCAGGCGCTCGACCTCCCCGGCCCCGGGCGCGTCAAGCCGCACGAGCGCCGTGCCGTCCGCGCAGAGGCGCAGGGGGGCCTCCGAGGGACGGGTGAAGGATGGGGGCAGGGACGAGGTGGACTGGGCCATGGGCCGCCTCCCTTCCGGAAGCGGCTCCCGCCGACGACTAGAGCTGGCGCGCCGCGAGCCAGAGGAGGACCGCGGCCAGGACGCCGAGCACGATGCTGGGCGTGTCCGACGGCACCACGCCGGGGCGCACGGCCCGTGCCAGAAGGGCGGCCGCGGCGCCCAGCACGCTCATGAGCGCGCCGGCCGTGAGGACACCGGCCCGGGCCACCCGACGGGCCGTGCGGGCGTTCTCGTCACCGTGCCCCACGAGACGGACGGCGAGCCTGCCTCGGGCCAGAAGGGCCAATGCCTGCGCGGCGTCGGCCGGCGCCTCGTTCACCAGGCGCATGAGCGCGGTCGAGCGCCTGCGGGCCCGCCTTGCCAGCCGTGCGGGCGAGAGTCGTTCCCGCACTAGGGTTGCCCCGAACGGCCGTGCCAGTTCCACCATGCTCAGGTCGGGGTCGAGGACCTGGATCACGCCCTCCAGCGTGACTAGGCACTTCCCGAGGAGTGTGAAGTCGGTGGGGATGCGGATGCGGTAGCGGTAGGCGAGGGCGAAGATGTCCTGCACGATCTGCCCCAGGTGGACCGTGCTCAGCGGCACCTCGTAGTAGCGATCGCGCAACTCGTCGACATCGCGCACGAGGTGCTGGCTGTCCAGGTCCTCCGGCGCCGCGCCCAAGGCCACGATCGCGGACACCACGGCCTCCGTGTCGCCCCGGAGGAGCGCCCCGGAGAGGTCGCCGAACGCCTCCCGCATGTCCTCCGTGAGGCGGCCGACCATGCCGAAGTCGTACAGCACGAGGCGGCTGTCCGGGAGGACCGCCACGTTGCCCGGATGGGGGTCCGCGTGGAAGAAGCCGTCGTGGAACACCATGCGCATTATGGCGTGGGCGAGTGTGCGGGCGACGGCCTCCGGATCGATGCCCGCCTCCCGGAGCTGCTCGGGCCCGGTCGGCTTGACCCCCTCCACCGCCTCGAGGGTCAGCACCCGCCGGCGCGTGAGCGGCCACACCACGGCCGGCACCACGATCTTTGCGTCGGGTGGCAGGGCCTGGCGCAGGCGCTCGGCGTTGCGCCCCTCGCGCGTGTAGTCAAGCTCCGCGTGGATGCCGCGCGCAAACTCGTCGACGAGCGCGTCCGGGTCGTACAGGTCGGACAGCGCTGGCGTGCGCGCGAGATAGCGCAGGGCGTCGGCCAAGATGCCGAGGTCGGCGTTGACCGTCCGCTCCACGCCCGGGCGCTGCACCTTGACGACCACGCGCCGGCCATCGGCGAGGGACGCCGCGTGCACCTGTCCGAGCGAGGCGGCGGCGATAGGCGTCCAGTCGAATGTCGCGAACAGGCGCTCCACGGGGGCGCCGAGTTCGCTCTCGATCATGCGCCTTACCGCGTGGTCGGACTCCGGCGGCACGCGGTCCTGGAGGTGCTCGAGCTCGGCCATGACGTCCGCCGGGACGAGGTCCGGCCGGGTTGAGAGGACCTGTCCGAGCTTGACGAACGTTGGGCCGAGCGCCTCGAGTAGCCGCCTGAGGCGCGCGCCCGTGTTGACCGGCGCGGGGCGCTGGCGCACGCGCGCCCACAGGCGGCCCGGCGACGCCTCCGTCGCGGCAAAGCCCAGCCCATGCCAGAGCACGAGCTGGACGATGCGGAGGTAGCGCACGAGCCGGCGCCAGCGCTCGAGGAGAGACACCCGCGCTAGCCTTCCCCGCCGGGTCCCGCCTTTCGGAGCGCGGCCATCTCCGCGCGCAGGCGCTCCTCCAACTGGCGAAGGTCGTCCTTCGTCGCCACGGGCATCGCCCGCACGGCGCGGGACACCTGCTCGGACACGAACGCCCGCAGGTTCTCCTGGTCGCGCCGGCCGCGCTCCACGAGAGCGTCGATCACGCCATCGCGCTCGCCGGAGTCGAGCTGCCCGTGCTGGATCAGGTCGTCCACCATGGCTTCCGCCCGATCCCGGCTCCAGCTCAGGGCGCCGATGCCGAGGAGCAGGGCGCGTCGCAGCATGGATTCCGCCACGGTGCTCCCCCCTTGCCTATCTGGCCGACCCTTCGACTTCCCTGACGCAAACCCTGCGTGGCGCTAGCGTGCCCGTCCCGCTGGCGAGTCAACTCCACTGGGCATGCTAGCCAGCGGAGGGGATGGCATGCGGCTTCGCGAGCGCCTGCGGGCGGGCCTGCGGATGATGTCCGAGGGTTGGGCGCGGGATCTTTGCGTCCTGTATGGCGTCATGCCGGGCGAGGAGCTGCGGCTGTCGGTGCGGCGGCCGGACGGGGACGACGACGCCCTCGAGGTGCGGGTCGAGCCGCCAGATGGGCACCGTCGGGGGGCCACCCGGCCCGAGCCTGGCGGCGCTGCGCCGTGATACACTCGCACTACCGTCGGGAGTAGGCGCCTGACGGCGGCGGGGGTGTGCGCGGCGATGTTGGATGTGCGGATGCTTCGCCAGGATCCGCAAGTGGCGCGCACGGCGCTTGCGCGCCGTGACGGCGCCTTGGTCGAGCGCCTGGACGCGCTCCTGGAGGCGGACCGCGAGCACCGCGCCGTGCTCGCTCGTCTGGAGGCGATGCGCTCGGAGCGCAACTCGCTATCCCAGGCGGTCTCGGTGGCCAGGCGCGAGAAGCGGGAGGCGGACGCCGAGGCCGCCATCGCTCGCGTCAAGGCGATGGCGGAGGAGATGGCGCGGGCTGAGGGCGAGGAGACCGCGCTCGACGAGCGTATGCGCTCCCTCCTGGCGGAGATCCCCAACCTGCCGAACGAGAGCGTGCCGCCCGGTGGGGAGGCCGACGCCGTCGAGGTCCGCCGTTGGCATGCGCCGCCGATCGGCGCTTCCGCGCACACGCCGCAGAACCATTGGG
>JAKASY010000185.1 GCA_021817625.1 Bacillota bacterium
GCTCGCGCACGTTCACCTGGGTGTAGAGGAACGGGTTCAGTCCCGCGCGCGCGGCAACGCCCCGGAACGTGAAGGTGTGGAGCTTGGGCGAGCACGAGGCGACCACGAGGCCGTCGAGCCCCTTGCCCTGGATGTCGTCGACGATCTCCTCCTGCGTGGCGTCCGAGCACGTGAACATGGCGGTACGCGCCACGGCCACGCCCTCCTCGCCCCGCACCGCCTCGATCACGCGCTCGACGTCGACGTAGTCGGAGATGTTGCCGCCGCAGTGGCAGACGTACACGCCGATCTTGCGCTCGCTCATGACCCCACCCTCGTGCGCTCGATGTAGGCCGCCGCCTGCGCCACGGCCGCGCCGGCGTGCAGGATGGACTCCGGGATGTCGCGGGCGCCGGCTGCCGTGGCGGCGACGAACACTCCGGGGAGGGAGGTCTGGCCCGGGCTCAGGTCGCCGTCCGCCTCGGCCACGTAGTCGAAGGCGTCGCGATCGAGCTCGCCATCGGCGAACAGCCGGAATGCGTCGGTGTTCGGCAGGACGCCGACGGCCAGGACGACGAGGTCGAACACCTCCTCGCGCGCCGCGCCGCCGTTCTCGATGTCCTCGTAGCGCACGGCGAGGTCGCCGCCGGGGAGCTCGCGGATGCGGCCCACGCGGCCCTTGACGAACCTCGTCCCCATGCCCTCGGCCTGCACGTAGAACTCGTCGTAGCCCTTGCCCGCGGCGCGCACGTCCACGCTGAACACGGTGACGTCCGCCAGCGGCAGGGCGCCCATGATCAGCTGGTTCTGCTTGAGCGAGTACATGCAGCAGATGCGCGAGCAGAGGGGGTTTCCCACGCTGTGGTCGCGCGAGCCCGTGCACATCACGTAGGCGATGCGCTCGGGCACCTTGCCGTCGCCCGGGCGCAGCACCGTGTTGTACGGTCGCGTCGGCGCCAGGAGGCGGTCCATCTGCATGCCGGTGATGACGTTCGCGAAGCGGCCGTAGCCATACTCGGGCTTGAGGTCGGCAGGAAACAGGCGAAAGCCCGTGGCCAGCACCACGCTCCCCACCTCCGCCTCGAGCCGCTCGGGGCGCATGTCGAGGTGGATGGCGTCGGCGGGGCAGGCCGCCACGCACTCGTGACACTCCGAGCACACGCCGCAGTCGAGGCAGCGTCCGGCCGCGGCGTGGGCCTCGGCCGCGCTGAGGGGCGCCTCGATCTCGGCGAAGTCGCGCGGCTCGGGCACGAGGCGCTTTCCGTCCGGCAGGGGATCGCGCCGGCTGTAGGCGCGCTGGCGGCGCAGGACGTCCTCCGGCTCCACCCGCGGCAGGCGGCGGTCGTAGTCGCCCGGGTCGAAGGGGAGATGCCTCAGGTAGCGGTCCACCATGTGCGCGGCCCGGGCCCCGGCCCCTGCGGCCTGGGCGATGGTCGTCGGCCCGTCCACCACGTCGCCGCAGGCGAAGACGGACGGCGTCCGGCTCTGCATGCTGGCGGCGTCGACCCGGACGCCCCCTCCCCTGCCCAGATCCACGACACCCTCGAAGGCCGTAGCGTCGGCGCCCATGCCGATGGCCACGATCACGCCGTCGGCCGGGAGGGTGCGGCGGCGCTCTTCGTCGTAGCGGGGCCGAAAGCGGCCCTCGCCGTCCAGGACCGAGAGGCAGGCCTTGAGCTCGATCGCCTCGACCGAGCGCTCCCCGGCGACCGACCGGACTCCCCAGCCGTCGTGCAGGTGCACGCCCTCCGCCAGGGCCTCGTCGACCTCCCACGGGAACGCCGGCATGGCCTCCCGCCGCTCAAGGCAGACGAGGTCCACGTCGGCACCCAGGCGCCGTGCCGAGCGGGCCGCGTCGATGGCGACGTTGCCCCCACCCACCACGACCACGCGCCGCCCGGCGAGATCCGGGCGAACCGGGCCGAGCTTCACGGCCCGCAGAAAGTCGAGCGCGGGCGTGACGGCCTCGAGGTCCTCGCCGGGCACGCCGAGCCGCAGCGGCCGCGGCGTGCCCGTGGCCACGAGGACGGCGTCAAAGCCGTCGCGCCTGAGCGCCTCGAGGTCGTCCACGCGCCGGTCCGCCTGGATCTCGACGCCGATCGCGGTGAGGTTCGCGACGTCGTGCGCGACGGCCTCGGCCGGCAGGCGGTAGGCGGGGATGGAGAGCGCCAGGGCGCCGCCGGCCACGGGCGCCGCCTCGTAGACGCGCACCGCGTGGCCGCGCAGGCGCAGCTGCCAGGCGGCCGTGAGGCCGGCGGGCCCGGAGCCGACGACGGCGACCCGGGCGCCCGTGTCGGGCGCGGGCACAGCGCCCGGGGGACGGCCGGAGGCGTAGTGGCGGTCGGCGACGAAGCGCTTGAGGCGCCGCACCGGCACGGGCCCCTCCAGCTGGCCGCGCGAGCACTCCTCCTCGCACGGCGCGAAGCACGCCCGCCCCAGGCTCGCGGCGAGCGGCGTCGTCTCGAGGATCAGGTCGAAGGCCTTCTCGTACTCGCCGCTGCGCGCAAGGGAGACGTAGCCGTGCGCCTTGACGCCGGCCGGGCAGGCGAACGTGCAGGGCGAGGTGCCGGGGCGGTCGATGACGGCCTTCTTTGGCACGGCCTGCGGGAAGGCGATGTAGGCCGCCCGCCGGCCGACCATGTCGGCGTTGAAGGCGTCGGGCACGGCCACCGTGCAGGCGAGCTCGCACTGCTGGCAGCCCGTGCAGGCGGCCTCGTCCACGTAGCGCGGGTTCTTGCGGATGGCGGCGCGGAAGACGCCGCCGGGCAGGCGCTCGACCGACTCCACCTCGGCGTACGTCAGGACCTCGACGTTCGGGTGGTGGATGGTCGCCGCCATCTTCGGCGTGGAGATGCAGCTGGCGCAGTCGAGGGTGGGGAAGACCTTGCTGAGCAGGATCATCTTGCCGCCGATCGAGGCCTCCTTCTCGACCAGGAGGACCCGGTAGCCCATGTCGCCCAGCTTGAGGGCCGACTCCATGCCGCCGATGCCGCCGCCGACGACCAGGGCGTCATAGTCCATGTCCGTCCCTCCCGACGGGGCCGAGGGCCGCGAGGCTCTGGGCAAACTCCCGCACGTAGCGCGTGAACGGCTCCGCGCACACCGAGCAGATCGCCGCCATGCGCACACGCTCGGGCTCGATGCCGCGCTCGCCCAGCATGGACTGCGCCCGCTCCACGATCCGGGCGGAGCGCTCGGCGCAGTCGGCGAGGTAGGCGCACTCCTCGCCGTCCGCCGCGACGAACACGCCGTCGAACCCGTGCTCGACGGCATGGACGATCCAGTCCGGGCGGATGCCGCTCGTGCAGGGCATGGCGATGGTCGCGACGGTGGCCGGGTAGTGCATGTGCGACGAGCCGGCCAGGTCGATCCCAGGGTCGGAGATGTTGTTCGTGGAGAGCACGAGAATGCTCGGGGCGCGCGTCCTGGGGCGCGCCACTGCGGCCTGGGCCATGGCGGTCACCGGGCCCGACGCACGAACAGCTTGTAGTAGCCCGCCTCCTGCACCATGCCCAGGTACTCGTGGCCCATCTTCTTGGCCCAGGCCGGCAGGTCACGCTGCGTGCCGCTGTCCGTCGAGAGGACGGCCATCACCTCGCCCACCGGGACCTCCACGATGCCCTTCTTGGCGGCCAGGATCGGACCCGGGCACGACGTCCCGCGCGCGTCGACGACCTTCTTGACGGCGATCTGGTCGAGCTCTGTCTGCATGCAGCGCCCTCCTCTGCTTGTGAAAGAGAGAGCGTTCACGAGCGCTCACGCGCCTCTTTCGCCCATCGAGCGGCTCCGGCCGCTTCCGGCTCCACGCTACCCCGGTACCCTTACGGGTACCACGAGCGATCGGGCCGAGAGGCACCGGTCCCTTGGCCGCGCCGGGGCCGGGACCATCGGGCGCGCGTCGGCGTCCGGTTGGCATGGCGACGCAGCAAGGCCGGGAAGTGACCTTCCCGGCCCGCGCGCCGCCTCTTCGTCTCGTCGGAAGCCGTAGCTAAAGCGCCGTCGGCGGACCCGAGAACGCGCACGGGCGCCCCGACGGATGCTGGAAGCTCGAGTTGCGGATCCCCAATGGGCGGTTCACCTGCCCGTTGGGCAAGTCAGCGCCCTTGCAGGCGCTCACCTGTGGCGTCCAGGTCGTCGACCTCGAGCGTGAACTGGACCCGCGCCCGCCTCGGGGTGACCCGGGTGGGCGCGACCAACTGGAGCGCCGCCCGCGTCGCGAGGAGGTTGGTCGCGGGTCCGCACAGCCTATCCGCCCTTGCCAGGCGGCGACACCGAGCCACGCTCATGAACGATAGACGTCACGCCGATGGCCGACCTTGACCACCACAACGGCTCGCTCTTGGTCACGCACTTCGTAGAGGATCCGGTAGGGCCCCTGCCGGACTCGATACCTGTCAAGGCCCGACAGCTTCTCGCAGCCACGCGGACGGGGTTCATCGGAGAGAGCCGAGATGCGCTCCAGGATGGAGGCCACGTTCGCACGCGGCAGGGCCCTCAAGTCCTTGGCGACAGATTGCTTGAAGCGAATCTCATAGGACGCCATGCGCCTTCAGTTCGGCCAGGAGCTGCTCGTAACTCACTTCCGGCTCGGCCGCGCGCCGCTCGAACGCGTCGAGGTCCTCCCGATCATCCCGGAGAAGATCGCGCACCGCCTGGTTGATGATGTCCGACACCGGGCGGTGGGACACGGCCGCCTTCATACGTAAGGCCCGATGAAGATCCACGTCCAGATAGACCGTCGTGCGCTCGGTGCGCCGAGCCATGACCTCGCCTCCATGGTCGCCATCGTAGCGTCACAACGTCTTAGCGTCAAGGCGTTCACGATGTTTCGCCTCGGTCCCGCGCCGTCCCGAGGCCCGTCGCCCCCGTCCCGCCACGCCCCTGCGCAGGGGCGCCGGCGCCCGGCGCCTCGCCCACGCCCAGGCGCCGCAGCTCCTCATAGAAGCGCTCGAGGTCGCCGAACTGCCGGTACACGGACGCGAACCGCACGAACGCCACCTCGTCCAGGGCGCGCAGGCGGCGCATCACGGCGTCGCCCACCTCCCGGCTCGGGATCTCCCGCTCCCCGCCCTCGCGCACCTCCGCCTCGACCTCGTCGACCAGACGCTCGATGTCCGCCTCGGCCACCGGCCGCTTCTCGCACGCGGTGCGCACGCCGCGCACGATCTTCGCCCGGTCGAAGGGCTCGCGCCGGCCGTCCTTCTTCACGACCTGCACGGGCCGCCGCTCCCAGCGCTCGACCGTGGTGAAGCGCCGTCCGCAGCGGTCGCACACCCGCCGTCGGCGCACCTCGTTGCCGCTCGCGCTCGGGCGCGAGTCCACGACGCGCGACTCGTCGGCGCTGCAGAACGGGCAGTGCACGCGCCCGCCTCCCCCCGCTCAGGCCGGGCGGGGCGCCCGCCGG
>JAKASY010000186.1 GCA_021817625.1 Bacillota bacterium
GATGTCGGACCGCTTGATGCCGGTGTCGGCCACGGCGTGGCCGCCGTACTCGAGCCACTCGCGCAGGAGCCCCGTCTGCGTCGACCGCCCGGAGCAGTCCGCGCCCTCGATGACGATGAGCTTGCCCGAGTACGGCGCCCAGTCGGGCAGGCCCTGGCCGTAGTAGCGGGGCACGCGGCCTGTCGTCGCCCTCACCTCCTCGCCGCCCTACAGGGACGGCATGACATAGGTGCGCAGCGCCTCCGCCACGGCGGCGCGCACCTCCTGCTGCTGCTCCTCGACGGGGCGCGTGGCGTCAACGACGTGGAAGCGCTCGCGCGGGGCCATCTCGTCATAGTGGCGCTTAATCCGGCCCTGGAAGATCTTGAAGCTCTCCGCCGGGTGGCTCGATAGCCCCAGGTCCATGCCCGCCTCGTGGTACTTGAGCTCGGGGCGCGCGGCGAGGATGCGCTCGAGCGAGACGTCGAGCGGTGTCTGGAAGTAGAAGCTGATCGACGGCCGCACGGCGAAGCGGTAGACGGTGCGCACCCACTGCGGGTTGCAGCCGCGTGCCATGTCGCGCGCATAGGCCGTGTAGATGTAGCGGTCGGCAAGGACGATGTAGCCCGCCCTGAGGTGGGGCAGCATCATGTGCTCGTAGCGGTCGGCGAAGTCGCAGGCGTGGATGAGGCTGAAGGTGGTGGGCGTGAGCGCGCGCTTGCGCTTCGCCCGCCGGATGGCCGAGCGGATGAGCGGGCTCGAGTTCCACTCCGTGAAGAAGACGGGGTAGCCGCTCGCCTCGAGCCAGCGCTTGAGCAGGTAGATCTGCGTGCTCTTGCCCGAGCCGTCGGTGCCCTCGACGATGAACAGGCGGCCCGGATATCGCATGCTCCGCCCAAGGCCGCGCGCCTTCTTGAGCCGCATCTCAGACCTCCATGGCGAGGCAGTGGCCGCGGGCGCGGCGGTCACTCATCGACCGTCACGCGCAGGGCGCGCCCAAAGTTCTTCTCGACGTGCGAGGCGAGGCCCTCGGCGGCAGCGACCTCGACCGCGCTGTCTGCCCTAAGGTGCAGGCGCAATTCGAGGAAATCCGACCCAAGCCGCGCGGCCAGGGATTCGACACGCCCCTCATGACGCCTGTCGAGGGCCTCTGCGAGGCGGGCCACGACGCCCATGCGGGCGGCCGCGACCAGATCCGCCTCTGACAGGAGCGACTTGTAGGGCGCCGCGAGCCGGCGCATGGCGCCTCGGCTCTTGAACGAGGCGGCGAGCGCGGCGAGCACGACCTCGCGATGGCTCAATCCGTAGATTTGGCTGTTGAGTACGAGATAAAACGTGTGCTGGTCGTAGCCGTAGTAGTTGACGTAGACACCGATGCGGCAGAGCATCGCGGCGGTGAACTGCACCGGGCGAGCGCCGCCCGTGAGGAGGCCGTGCTCGGCCGCCGCGTCGAACATCGGCATCGCCAGGTCCGCTACCTGCCGGGCATGGCCGCGGCGCGGGGCGAAGCGGGAGAGGACGTTCTCCACGCTCTTCTCTACGATCGGCAGGGCCCGCTCGCCGTCCTCTCCCAGGATGCGGGCGAACAGCGCGCCGTCGCGGATGCCGCGGCCGCTCACGCGCAAGGTCTCGGCGCGGGCGCGCCGCATGACGGCCAGGAGGATGGCGCCTCCGGGCACGATCAGGTCTGCGCGGTCGCGGCTCAAGCCCGCCAGGCGCCGGCGCTCGCGCATCGGCGTGTCGGCGATGCGCCGCAGAAGCGCCTCCACCTCCGAAACGGCGAGCGGGTAGTTGTGGGTGAGGGCGAGCGGGTAGTGCTGATCGGCCTGGTGCACGCGCGCGATGGTCCGGACCGTGCCGCCGATGCCGATGACCTCGGCGCGCGGCCGCTCGGCCAGGAGGTCGACCGCCGCGACCACGTCCTCGGCGCCGCCAGGAAGACGCAGGCCGTGCGCGAGCGCGGCGCCGTCCCGCCAGATGGCGCTCAGCGTGACCGCCCCGAACGGGAGCGAGTGCGTCTTCGCCATCCGCCCCTCGTCGACGAGCGTAATCTCCGTGCTGGCGCCGCCGATGTCGACGAGGTATGCGGTGTCGACGGCCAGGGTGTGGCGCACGGCCTGGTAGCCCAGGCGCGCCTCCTCCTCGCCGCTTACCACCTCGACCTCGAGGCCGAGCTCGTCTCGGATCACGGCCAGCACCGTCTCGCGGTTGGCTGCGGCGCGCAGGGCGGCGGTGCCGAGCACGAGCGTGCGCTCGACGCCGTAGGCGCGGCACAGGTCGCCGAACTCGCGCAAGTGCACCAGGAGATCCGCCAGGGCGCCGGGCCCGAGCTCCCCGGTCACGGGCGAGAGGTGGGCCGCGAGCCGCGGCGTCGCCTTGTACTCGTCCACGACGTAGTTGGCGCCCCCCGCCAGGAGGGCGGCAACCATGAGGCGCATGGAGTTCGAGCCGATGTCGATGATGCCGACCTGGGTCATGCCTTGAGTATAGATTCCCGCGCAGTGCTGCGCAGGCGCCTCAGCCCGCTGTGTGCGGCAGCGCCAGGCGGCGCAGGGCCGACTCCGCCGGTCCCGCGAGGATCACGGGCGGGGTGAAGGCGCTCTCGCCGGCGGCGCGGCGCAGGACGTCGAGGCGCACGAAGAGCGAGCGGTCGAGGCGGGGGTCGGTCGCCCAGAGATGCTCGTAGCGAGCGCGCGAGAGGGCGCGCGCCAGCGTGCGCCGGGCGGCGCGCGGGAGGCGGCCCGGCCAGCGCGCCGCCATCGCCTCGGGATGGTCGTGAAGCTCGACGACGGCCGCCGCGACGGCGGCCGCCACCGCGTCCAGCAGGGCCGGGTCGCGGCCTGCGAGCGCTGGCGACGCGGCGAGCACCGCGGCCGGGAGCGGCCCGCCCTGGATCGCGAGGTCCGTCGCGAAGTGGGCGCCGCCGCGCGCCAGGACCTCCTCGGCCGACCACAGCGGCAGCTCCAGGTAGTCGCCGCTGCCGGCCGCGAACGCGGCCGTGCCGAGGCCGCGCAGCACGGCGGCGCCCTTGACGGCGTGCAGCGAGAGCATGGCCCGAACCACCGTCGAGCCGAGGTCGCCGCTCCCGGCCGGCAGGAGGAGGACGCGCTCGGCCGTGCCGTGCCAGAGGAAGTGCGGTGCCACGGGCGTACGCGACACGAGGAGCGCGCCGGCGCGCTGGGCAATCAGGAGGAAGGGTAGGAGGGGCGACGGGCGCTCGCCCGCCCAGGCGTCGCCGGCCACAAGGGCGAGGGAGGCGCCCCGCGCCTTGGCGCCCGTGACGAGGCGCAGCCGACAGGCGGTAGCGCGCGGGCGGCGCACCGGCCCGGCCAGGAGGATCGGCGCCGCCTCGAGGCGCGGCACGGCGAGCGCGACGTCGAGCCGGCAGGGTGCGGGGAGGACCGGCGCCGGGCCGCCCTGCCCGAGCGCGCGCCAGGCCGCGATCGCGGCGAGCGCGGCGAGGGCGGCCAGCACGCCGCGGGCGCGCCCACTCCCGGGCCCGGGGCTTAGGACGGATGGAAGCCTCAGATGCCCACCTCCCGCAGCCCGCCGGCCAGGGTCACGGACGCCAGGTAGACGGCGAACCCGGCGGCCACCGCGAGGGCGACCGCGGCCGCGCCGGCGTGGCCCGGCGCGGCCACAAGGCCCAGGGCGAGGCGGCAGGCCGCCGCCATCAGCAGGGACGCGCCGGCGGGCAGCGCGACCGAGCGCCCGAGGTCGAGGCGGAAGCGCACGAGGCGCCCCACCGAGCGGTAGTTGAGCGAGCACGTGATCGCCATGTCGAGGGCGAAGGCGAAGAGCACGACGCTCACGGCCGCCGCGCCCGGCAGGGTGATGAGCCAGATCAGGCCGAGGCGCACGGCGCTGCCCACGAGGCCGTTGAGCATCGGCACGGCGGGGCGGCCAAGGCCGCGCAGCACGGCGGACAGCGTGTTGTCCACGTAGATGCACGGCGCGGCGAGGGCGAGCGGCACGAGCATCGCGCCCACCTCGCGCTGGCCGTAGATGACGAGGCCGAGGGCGTGGCCGAGGGCGACGAACAGGGCAGAGGCCGGGAAGGCGAGGAGGAGCGTGAGGTGCAGCGCCTTCTCCGTGCGGGCGCGCACGCCGCCGATGCCGTCCACCGCCTCCGACTCCGAGATCGCGGGCATGAGGGCGGCGGCAAGCGCGCCCGTCAGCACGGTCGGAAAGAACAGGAGGGGCATCGCCATGGCGGAGAGGTTTCCGTAGAAGGCGGTGGCGGCGTCGCGCGTGAAGCCTGAGAGCTCAAGCCGACGCGGCACGATCGTGGCGTCGCCGATCTCCGTGAACGAGCCGACGATGCGCGTGCCGGTGACCGGCGAGCCCAGCCCGAGGATCTCCCGGCCGGTCGGCGCGAAGGCGTCGCGCGGGTCGATGGCCGGCCTGTGGGGCGGGGCACGTCCGACCAGGCGCGGGCCGTGGTAGAAGGCGAGCAGGACGAGAAGGCCCGCGATCTCGCCCACGGCCACGCCGACCATCGCGCCCACCGCGCCCCAGGCCAGCCCGTACGGGAGGAAGAAGCGCACGAGGTAGACGACGCTGGCGATGCGCACCAGCTGCTCCAGAACGGTGGCCACCGCGAGCGGGTGCATCTGCTGCATGCCCTGGAAGTAGCCGCGCAGGACGAGCGACACGGGGATGATGACGATGAGCGGCACCGACGCGAGGAGCGGGTAGAGCGAGCGCGGGTCGGACAGGAGGCGGCGCGTGAGGAAGGGCGCGGCGAGGATGACGGCGATAGAGAGGGCGACGCCGAACACGAGGACGAACGTGAAGGAGAAGCGCAGCACGTTCTCGAGCGAGCGGCCCGCGAGGGAGGCGCGCTCGGCCACGACCTTGGCGATCGCCACGGGGATGCCCATCGACGCCAGGTTCAGGGCCATGCCCCAGAGCGGGTAGGTCATGGCGATCAGGCCCATGCCCTGTGGTCCGATGGCGCGGGCGAGGTAGATGCGGTAGAAGAAGCCGAGGACGCGGGCGACCACGCCGGCTGCGACGAGGATCGCCGTTCCCCGCACCACCTTGCTGCCCACTGGGCACCTCCCGTTGGAGATGCCTATGGATCGTCCCGGGGCGCTAGAAGACGAGCCGGCGGTCAGCCTTGCCATCGACCGGCAGAGCGCGCCTCGGGTATGCTCGACGCGAAGGGCGGGTGCGCGCATGCAGGTAGCCAAGGTGCTGGCGATCGAGGATGACGAGGAGATCCTCGAGCTCATCGGCCTGTACCTCGGGCGCGACGGCATGCAGGTTCTGCGGGCGGCCGACGGCGCGCGCGGCCTGGCCCTGGCCGAGCGCCAGGCACCCGACCTGGTGATCCTCGATCTCATGCTGCCGGACATGGACGGGCTTGAGGTGCTCCGGCGCATGGTGGCCCGCGCC
>JAKASY010000187.1 GCA_021817625.1 Bacillota bacterium
GACCCTCTACACGCTCATCGACCCGAGGATCAAGGCGTGAGCGCGCAGCCCGAGCTCGAGTCCACTCCCGCCGTCGCCGTGGCTGCGCGCCCACGCCTGGGCCGGCGCCGCATGAATGGCCAGCTCCTGGCGGGCGCCCTCATCCTGCTCGCGCTCGCCGCCATGAGCGTCCTCGCCGGGGCCCTTGCGCCCTACAGCCCCAATGCCATCAACCCGGTCGGAAGCCTCCTGCCGCTCGGCAGCCCGGGACATCTCCTGGGCACGGACAACCTCGGCCGCGACCAACTGAGCCGCCTTCTGTTCGGCGGCCGCATCACGCTCGTGGCGGGGGTGGGCGCGGGCCTCGCGGCGACCGTCACGGGGCTGGTGCTGGGCCTGGTCGCCGGCTACTTCGGGGGCTGGCTGGACGTCGTCGTTGCCCGCTTCCTCGACGTCCTCCTGAGCTTTCCGTTCATCCTCCTGGCCATCCTGATCGTCGCCTTCGCCGGCCCCTCCACCCTGCACGCGCTCCTCGCCATCGCCGTGGGCAACGTGCCGTTCTTCGCCCGCCTGATCCGGGGGCAGGTGAAGGCGGTCAGGGCGAGCGAGTACATCGTCGCCGCCGAGGCGGCGGGGGCGGGCACGGTGCGCGTGCTCGTGCGGCACGTGCTGCCCAACGTGCTCGTGTACGTCGTGCAGGGGTTCTTTCTGAACGTCGGCTGGCTCATCACCCAGACGTCGGCCCTGAGCTTTCTCGGCCTCGGCACGCAGCCTCCGACGGCCGACTGGGGGACGATGCTCGCCCAGGCCCAGGAATTCATGTCGACGCAGCCCGAGGTCGCCCTCGTCCCCGGCGCCGCCATCGTGGTGGCCGTCGTCGCCTTCAACCTCATCGGCAGCGGCCTTCGTGGCTGGATCGAGGGCCGGGGTGCCCAGGGGCTGATCTGAGCGCAACGGCGCGAGGGCAATGGGGGCCAGCGGGTGACCACGCGGACGGGGAGCGGCTCGCGCCGCATGAACGCGCGCGCCTACGCGTCGGGCGCCCCGTCAGTGCTCTCCTCTGATCGAAGCCTTGCCCCTGCGGCTGCAATGGAGACGGCAAGCTGCGGCGCCGTGCGGAGAATCAGGTCGTCATCGGTGATGAGCACAATCCCAAGCTCATCGGCGACGGCCACATAGGCGGCATCGTACGCGGTCAGACCTTTGGCCGCCCACCGCGCCACCCGCTCCAGCTCCGGCTCCTGCAACTCGAACGGCAACAGTTCCAATCGAGCCGCAAGCTCCGAAAGCGAGCCCTCCGCAAAGCCCCAGCGGCGGGCAGCGACGTTGATTACCTCCCGAAAGAGGAGGGGCGGCGCGTACACCGCCAGCTGTCCGGCCTCGAATGCCAAGCGCAGCGCGAGTGCGTGATCCGCGTGTGCCTCGTCCATGCGGTGAAACCACTTGAGCACTGCCGAGGCGTCCAGAACCGCTTCTGTCATCGCCCGTCGCGCTGCGCCCGGATGAGGGCCGTCGAATCCCCGGGAGGCGCATTGGCGAACAGGCTGTCGAGGCGCTGGAGCGTGCTTTTCGCCGCGGCCGTGCCGCCCGGACTCGTGGCGGCCGCCATGTCGCGGGCGGCCAGCCCCGCGAGGTATGCGCTGCGGGACAGGCCACTCTTGCGGGCGCGCCGGTCTATCTGCCGGAGCAGCCGCTCGTCAAGGGAGATGAGGACCTTTGCCATGGCGTGAATCCGGGATATCCGCAACCGTCCATCGCCTTGTCACTCGGGATCCGGGGAGCCAAGGCCGGGGACCTGGGCGGCCGATCGCCAGGAACCGGCGGCCGCCGACGCGAACGCCTGAAAGGGAGCGGTGGCGGGCCGGAGACGGGCGAGGGGGCGCAGTGGCGGATGGAACGCGGGCATCGGTTGGCGGTCATTCCCGGCGACGGCATCGGGCCGGAGGTGGTGTCCCAGGGTCTGCGGCTGATCGAGCGCGTGGCCGAGCTGGGCGGGCCCCGCTTTGAGGTCGAGAGCCATCCCTGGGGGTCGGGGTACTACCTGGACCACGGCGAGATGATGCCGCCGGACGGCCTCGAGCGCCTGGCTCGGGCCGACGCGATCCTGCTTGGGGCGATCGGCGATCCGCGCGTGCCCGAGCCCGTCAGCGTGCGCGGCCTCGTGATCCGCGTGCGCCAGGCCTTCGACCAGTACGTGAACCTGCGGCCCGTACGCCTCCTCCCGGGCGTGACGCCGGTCCTCGCCGGCAAGGGGCCGGAGCACATCCGCTTCACGGTGATCCGTGAGAACACCGAGGGCGAGTACGCGGCCATGGGCGGGCGCATCCACCGCGGCACGCCGTTCGAGGCCGCGACCGAGACCAGCTATTTCAGCCGCCACGGCGTGGAGCGCGTGGCGCGCTACGCCTTCGAGCTGGCCCGCAAGGAGGGGCGGGGCGTCACGAGCGTCACCAAGTCGAACGCCATGCCGAACTCCATGGCGTTCTGGGACGAGGTCGTGGCCGAGGTGCACGCCGACTACCCGGACGTCCCCCTCTCGTCCCTTCTGGTGGACGCGGCCGCGATGTTCATGGTGCGCCAGCCGGAGCGCTTCGGCGTGGTCGTGACCACGAACCTCTTCGGCGACATCCTGACCGACCTGGGCGCCGCGATCCAGGGCGGCATGGGCCTCGCTGCGGGCGCGAACCTCGACCCGACGCGCCGCTTCCCCTCCATGTTCGAGCCCATCCACGGCTCGGCGCCCGACATCGCCGGCCGGGGCATCGCCAATCCCCTGGCCACGTTCTGGGCGGTCTCGCTCATGTACGACCATCTGGGCGAGGCGGCTTGGGGGGCGGCCGTGCTCGACGCGGTCGCCGCGTGTCTGCAGGACGGGCGCGCGCGCACGCCCGATCTTGGCGGCCAGGGCACCACCCAGGCCGTGGGCGACGCCGTTCTGGCCCTCCTGCGGCCGCCCGTGCCGGCGTGAGCGGCAGGGCCTGCGGCGTGCTAAGGTAGGCAAGTCAAGGCGGGGAGGCGCGGCGGAGGCGCAGAGTTGGATCGAATCATCCTTCAGGGCATGCGGTTTCACGGCCGGCACGGCGTCCACGCTTGGGAGCGCGAGGCGGGCCAGCCGTTCCTCGTCGACCTCGGCCTGGAGGTCGACCTGTCCGTCGCCGGCCGCAGCGACCGCCTGCGCGACACGGTGGACTACGGCCGGGTGTACGCCGCGGTACGCGATGTTGTGGAGGGACCACCCTCCCGCCTGGTGGAGCACGTGGCGGAGCGGGTTTCCGCCGCCGTGCTGGCCGCCTTCCCGGCCGTGCGCGCCGTGGAGGTGACGGTGCACAAGCCCCATGCCGCCCTCGGCGGCCCGCTCGACGGCGTCTCGGTGTCGGTGGCGCGCCGGCGTGGGGCAGGGGGGACGCCATGAGCCGCCACGAGATGGCCGTCGCCCTCGGCGCCAACGCAGGCGATCGGCGGGCGGCGCTGCTCGAGGGCGTCCTGGCGCTTCGCGGCATGGCACGCTCGCTTGGCGCCTCTCGGCTGTACGAGACGGCGGCGTCGGAGCTTCCGGCCGATGCGGACGAGGCCGACCGGGTGCCTTACCTGAACGCGGTCGTCCGCCTTGCGACCGACCTTGCGCCTGAGGCGGTGCTGGCGGCGTGCCTGGCCTGCGAGCAGGCCGTCGGCCGCGACCGCGCGCGCGAGCGTCGTCACGGCGCGCGCCGCCTGGACATGGACCTCCTCCTGTGCGACCGACAGGTGCTCGACGGTTCCTTCCTTCGCCTGCCGCACCCGCGCATGGCGCACAGGGCGTTCGTGCTGGCGCCTCTTGCCGACGTGTGGCCGGATGCACCTCGGCCCGCGGGCGGCGTTTGGGGCCCGGCGCCCGCCGCCGCGTCCCGCGTTGAGACGGTTGCGGATGCGGCCTGGGCCGAAGCGGCGGCAGGCGCGGAGGTGCCCTCCCCCGGGGCCGATCTCGAGGCGGAGCGCGAGCGGCGGCGCGCTCTCGGCCGGCCGCCGCTCTACCTGTTCGGCGAGGTCGGCTCGACCGCCGACGTGCTGCGACAGCTTGCCCAGGCGGGCGCGCCCCATGGCACGGCCGTCGCCGCCGAGCGCCAGCGCGCCGGCAGGGGGCGCCACGGTCGCACCTGGTGGGCGCCCCCCTACCGCTCGCTCCTCCTGTCGGTGCTTGTGCGCGATGGCGCCGAGCTGGGCGGCGTGCTGCCTCTCCTCGTCGGGCTCGCCGTGGCGGAGTCCGTGGAGGCGGCGGGCGGGCCGAGGCTCGCCCTGAAGTGGCCGAACGACGTGATCGCCCCGGATGGCCGCAAGGTGGCGGGCATCCTGGTCGAGCGCACCGGCGGGGGCGAGACGCTCGTCGGCGTCGGCGTCAACCTGGGCGCACCCGATGAGGACGCGCCGACCGACGTGCGGCGCCGTGCCGCCGCGCTGGCGGAGCTTGGCGCCGTGCCGGAGCGCGGCCTCCTCGTGCGCCACCTGAGCGCGCGCCTGACGACCCTCGCCGCGGAGAGCCATACCCGCGGCGCGGCGGTCCTGCTCGAGCGGTGGCGTGCGCGCGCACCCATGCTCGGCCGGCGCGTGACGGTGCACGCCGTCCGGGGCGGCGAGCACCTGTCCGGTATCGCCAGCGCCGTCGCCGCGGACGGTGCGCTCGTGGTGCGCTGCGCCGACGGATCGGAGGCGCGCGTGCACGCGGGCGAGGTGACCTTGGCCACTCCGGCCGCGGCGGCGAGCGGGGCCCAGCAAGCAACCGAAGGAGCGTGACCTTGCCATGCTGTACCTGACCGAGGACGACGTGCGCGACCTGCTGCCGATGTCAGCCGCGCTGGACGTGGTGCGCAAGGTCCTCACAGACAGCGGCGCAGGGCGCGCGCCCGTGCTGGCCCGCCGCCGCGTGCGCGCCGCAGGCGCCGTGCTGGCGGTGATGGCGGCGGCCTGGAGCCCCGAGGGGAGGCCGAGCCTGCTCGGGAGCAAGGTGTACGCTGCGGGGCGCAGCGGGGCCCACTTCCACGTGTTCCTGTGGAGCGGCGACGACGGAACGCCGCTTGCCCTGATCGAGGCCGATCGCCTGGGACAGGTGCGGACCGGCGCGGCGAGCGGCATCGCCACCGAGGCCTTGGCCCGCCCTGACAGCGCGCGCCTGTTCGTCGTGGGCACGGGCTACCAGGCGGAGACCCAGATCGAGGCGATCGCCGCCGTGCGCCGCCTGCAGCGGATCGAGGTGTACGGGCGCGACCCGGCCCGCCGCGAGGCCTTCGCGCGCAAGATGGCGCAGCGTCTGGACGGTGGCGACATCGAGGTGCGCGCGGTCGGTGACCCCGAGACGGCCACCGGCCGCGCGGACATCGTGGTGACCATCACGAACGCGGCCGCGCCTGTGGTGCAGGGGATCGGA
>JAKASY010000188.1 GCA_021817625.1 Bacillota bacterium
ATCTCGTCCTTGGTCTTGAAGAGGTACGGCCGCGTGTCGTCAAGCTGGTAGCGGTTGGCGGCGAGGTAGGCCGCCTCCGGGTCGTGATGGGAGGGCTCGACGATGCTCACGCGGCTCCACTCGGGCAGGGCGGCCGGCGTCACGGCCTGCCAGATCGCGCCCGAGTCCCGCGTGAGGTGGACGAGGCCGTCGTCCGTGCCCGCCCAGAACATGCCGGCGGCGAGCGGCGACTCCGCGAACGCGAACACCGTGCAGTAGACCTCGACGCCGGTGTGGTCGAAGGTGATCTCGCCGCCCGAGGGCGTGAGCTTGTCCGGGTCGTTGCGGGTGAGGTCCGGGCTTATCGGACGCCAGCTTTGGCCATCGTCGTCGGACCGGAACACGCGGTTTCCGCAGAAGTACAGGGAGCTCGGCTCGTGGATGCCGATGTGGATGGGCGACGTCCACTGGAAACGGTACTTGTAGCCCTCCGACGCGACGCCCGCCGTCTTCTGCGGGTAGACGGAGATGTCGCGCAGCTGCTTCGTGGCGTGGTCGTAGCGGGTCAGGCGGCCGCCCTCGCCGCCGCCGGAGCTGCCAGCGTAGACGATGTCGGGGTTGTCCGGGCGGACGGCGATGTAGCCGCTCTCCGCCCCGCCCACTTCGTACCACTCCCGCTTGGTCAGGGCCGGGTAGTGCGAGGCGCTCGCCACGCAGATCGTCGTGTTGTCCTGCTGCGCGGCATAGACGCGGTAGGGGAAGCGGCTGTCGGTGGTGACATGGTAGAGCTCGGCCGTCGCCATGTTGTGGATGGACGACCAGGTGGCGTGGTCGTCGAAGCTGACGGCCGGCCCGCCGTCCGCCCCGTGGATCAGGCGGCGCGGGTTCAGGGGGTCGATCCAGAGGTCGTGGTGGTCGCCGTGCGGCGTCTGCACGCGGGTGAAGGTCTTGCCGCCGTCGATCGACTGCCAGTAGCCGGCCGACAGGATGAACACGCGGCTCTCGTCGGTCGGGTGGGCAAAGAGGTGCGTGTAGTAGAACGGCCGGGAGCGCGGACCGCGGGCGCCCGTGGCGAGCGTCCAGGTGTCGCCGCCGTCGTCGGAGCGGAAGAGGCCGCCCTCCTTCGCCTCGACCATCGCCCACACCAGGCCACGGCGCGCCCCGGACACGCTCACGCCGATGCGCCCGATGACCCCATCGGGCAACCCCTTGCCGCGGCCGACGGGCTGCCAGGTGTCGCCGCCGTCCGTCGAGCGGTAGAGCCCCGACTCCGGGCCGCCGCTGTCCATGCGCCACGGCTGGCGGCGGATCGTGTACATCGCCGCGAACAGCACCCGCGGGTTGAAGGGGTCCATGGACAGGTCGACCGCGCCCGTGTTGTCGGACACATGCAGGACGCGCTCGAAGCTCCTGCCGCCGTCGGTGGTGCGGAACACGCCGCGCTCGCTGTTCGGGCCGAAGGCGTGGCCCAGGGCGGCGACGTAGGCCCGGTCGGGATCGTTCGGGTCGATGCGCACGCGCGCGATGTGGCGGCTATCCGCGAGGCCGACGTGGCGCCACGTGTCCCCGCCGTCCGTCGAGCGGTACAGGCCGTCTCCGGCGCTCACGTTGCCGCGGAGGCAGGCCTCGCCCATGCCCAGGTACATGACGTTCGGATCGCTCGGGGCGATGGCCACAGCGCCGACCGAGCTCGTGCGCACGAAGCCGTCGCTGACGTTCTTCCAGGTGACGCCGCCGTTGTCGGTGCACCACAGGCCGCCGCCGGTGGTGCCGGCAAAGAAGGTCAAGGGCTCGCGCGGGTGGCCTGCGACGGCCACGCTGCGCCCGCCCCGGAAGGGCCCGATGCCGCGCCAGCGCAGGGAGGAGATCTGATCGACGGGATCCGCCATGCTTTCGCCCCTTCACGCCAAAGTCGAACCGATGGTCCGCCCGCGAGGCGGACGGGCTACCGGGGAGTTACGAGCGGGCTCGGCGGAGTCCTGCCACAAGAGCGGCGCGGAAGACCATGCCCTGGGGGACGACCGCCGCCGGGCCTCGTCCGGCCTCTCCCAGCGTCGGCCGGGCCACCGACGGCCGCGGACCGTGCATCGCTCCCGCCGCCGCACGAGCGCGCCGGCGACCGACCTACGCACCCAGCCCCGCCCCGGGCCGTAGAACGGGGTCGCTACCAGGGTTCGTCGCGCTGCCAGCCGCCGCTCAAGAGGGTCGCAATCTGGCCACGCCGGACGAGGTCGAGCTTGCTCAGGATCTCGCTTACGTGGTGCTTGACCGTCCGCTCGGAGACGTTGAGGCGTTCGGCCACCTCACGGTTGGATAGGCCCTCCGCGACGGCGCGCGCCACCTCCCACTCTCGCATGGTGAGCACACCCTGCACGGGCGCACCCGTCGCAACCGCCGGGTCGCTCTTTCGGACGATGCGCAAGAGGGCGTCCGCCACCTCGTCGCGCAGTAGCTGCTTGCCCTGCGCAAGGCCGCGCACCGTCTCGATGAACGCCTCGGAGTCGACGGTCTTGGTCAAGAAGCCGTCGACGCCGGCCCGCACGCTCGCCAACACGGCCCGATCCTCACCATACGACGTGAGCACCAGGATCCGCGTCTCCGGCGACGCTTCACGCACCGGCCCGACCACGGCGGTGCCTGGCTGGTCCGGCAGGCGCAGGTCGAGGACCAGCACGTCCGGGTGGTGTCGGCGCACGGCTTCGACGGCCTCGCCGGCCGTGCCGACTGTGTCGACGACCTCGATGTCATCGGTGCTGCTCAGCACCGCCGCGAGGCCGACCCGTACCACCTTGTGATCGTCCACGATCACCACTCGGATCGCCATGCTAGCCTCCCTGACCGCCGTGCGTGTTGGCATCGGCCAGGACGTCGCCGGAAGGGTCGTAGCCGGCCCGGCCACGCGCGGGCAGCATGCACTGCCAGGTCACGCTGCCGCTGTGCGCGACCGTGAGCGCCAGGCGCCCGCCCACGACCTCCAGGCGGTGGCGGGCGTGGCGCAGGCCATACCCTTCCACGAGGCGGCCGCCCGGCGCTCCCTTGCCGTTGTCGCGCACGTTCACCAGAAGGTCCCCGCCACCGGTCCGCGCAGCGTCGATCGACACACGCGTCGCGCCGCCGTGGCGGGCCGCGTTGGCGACCGCCTCGCTCAGGCACATGCCGAGGTGATCGGCCTGCTGGGCGTCCAGACCCTCGAGCGCGCCCAGGCCGCGCCAACGCACGCTCACCCCGTACAGCCGGCCCGAGGCCCTCACCGCCTGCGGCAGCGCGAGGCCTGCCTCGGACTCGTCCTCCTCCCGATCGAGCGCGTCGAGCACGCCGCGGATGGCCGCCATCGCGTGCCGGATGGCGTCCACCAGCGTGTCCACCGGCAACCCTTGGCCCAACGTGGTGCGACCCTGCCTGCGCGCCTGGTCGAGTTGCATGCCCACCCCGTACAGCGCCTGCAGGGCACCGTCGTGCAGCTCCATGCTGATCTTCTGCCGCTCCGCCCGCCGTATGCCGCGGGTCGCCTCCAGCTCCAGGCGGCCACGGCGTATGGCAACGGCGGCCTCCATGGCGAACATCTCCAGAAGCCGCGCCTCGTCGTCGCTGAACGACGCCTCTCCCTCGTGGCCGCCCAGGTACAGGTGGCCGAGGAGCGCCCCCTGCCACCGCACCGCGACGCCCAGGAAGGTGCGAAAGCGCGGGTGATCGACGGGAAAGCCGGTGAACATGGGGTCCGCGCTGACGTCGTCGAGCCGCACCGGCCCCTCCTCTGACAGGCGCCGGAGGAAGCCCGTGTGGGTGGGAGGATCGTGCAGCCGGGCAATGACCGCGTCGTCCACGCCGTAGGTGGTGAAGCGCACGACCCGCTCGTCCTCGTCGAACTCGGCCAGAGCGCCGTAGCGGGCGTGGCCGAGCTGGGCCGCCAGGGAGACGATCCGTTCCAGGACGCTGGGGTAGCCGCCGCCGCTCGTGATTGCCACCGATGCCTCGTGTAGGGCCTCGAGCTGCCTCTGCCACTGCGTGGCTCGGCGATAGAGCTCTCCGAGGTCCCGGCGCTGGCGGTCGACGCGCCGCTGCAGGCGGTCCAGGTGGCGGAAGGTGAACCACACGACCGTGGCGAGCACCAAGATCTCGACGCCGGCCATGTAGCGCTCGACGATCTCTTCGATCCCCGTCCCGGTGCGCAGCCATGGCTCGATGACAAAGTCGAACAGCCCCTCGGTGGCGATGAGGGAAACGATGATAAGCCACTTCAGGTAGCCCGGCACGAATCGTGCTGGCGCGTCACCAGGGGCCGGATCCGCTCCGGTTTTGTCGTCCACGGCCACACCTCGGCCAAGCAGCCTCTGTCCGCATGGCTTCGTGACTCGCCCGGCGGTCCCCTTGCGATCCCGTGCCGGCCGTGCGCGTCAGAGACGCCCGGCCCAGTTCGGGTGCGCCACCAGGCGACCGGCCGACGGTACGCGGCGCGTCGCGCTGCGCGCGCGCTCGATGGCTCCGAGTGACGCGTCGACGGAGCTCTTGGGTGGCGCTTCCAGAGGGACAGGCGCTGCACCCATTCAGCCAAGTCGCCGAATGGGCACATCAGGCACCAGGCGCGTCCTGGGCCGACCATCAAGAGAAAGACGACAGCGAACCAGATGTACCAGGTGATGACCGTCGCGAAGTTGCGCGTGGGATGCGCCAAGCCGAGGACGCCGGCGATGATGACGAGCCAGAAGATGACTTGGTTGGGCACGATGAACAGGAACTGGAACAGACGGCTGCGCAATGCCCCTGCGGACCGGGGCGAAGCGCGTGAGTTCCAGGGTCGGCCGCGGGTCCGCGGGCTGGAAGTGCGCCTCTGCACCGACATCGTCCGACTTGCGCAGACGCATGGCCATGTCATCGACCCCTGGCGTCACGCTAGCGCCAGCCCGACGCCCGGAACACGGCCCGAGGGCGTACGCGGGCGCGTCGAAGAACTGGCCGTTCGGCGGAGGCCAACCGGACCAGGCTCGGAGGCATCGGTCGGCGTGTTCCGGACGCGATGGGCACGCCCTGGCCGCAGCTCCGCCAGGACACCGCCGTCCGCCTCGCGACGGATGAAACGTCCGTTCCGAGATGGAAGGGGACGAAACGAAGGGCGCCGAATGCCGCCGCTACGCTGCCGCTGCCCCGCAGGTGGCGAATCGTGGCGGCAAGGGGTTGGGCGATCGATGAAGGTGAGCGAGGGCGATCTGCGCGCGTTCGTGCGCAAGGAGGCCGAGAGGTTCGCGGTGCCCGGCGTCTCGGTCGGCATCTTCCACGAGGGCCAGGAGCACTACGCGTACCACGGCGTGACGTGCGTCGAGAATCCGCTGCCCGTGGACGACGTGACGCTGTTCCAATTCGGATCGACCGGAAAGACGTTCACCGCCACG
>JAKASY010000189.1 GCA_021817625.1 Bacillota bacterium
AAGCGCCGTCTGACGCGGTTTTCCAGACCGACCGGCGAAAGTCAGGCAAGAATGTACCCGCTGTGATTGTGCCACAGAGCTACCTTACTCACATTTCGAACTGCCTGGCGTATGTGGGCATACAAAATATCAGCGTGCTGACCTGGACTCTTGTCGACGCCAGTTGACGAACGTGTTTCAGCGGTCGCAGGCCACCATGCTGTCCGAGAACGCCGAACCCCGACCGCGGCGATCGCGGTCGGGGCTCCGGCCTGGGGGGTCCGGGCAGGGTCCGACTTCTAACGGAACTTCTAACGAAAGCCACGCTGTTGGGCGTTGCGGAACGTTATGACCTGGGCTCAACGGGTGTCCGAAACCGCGCCAGACTGGGCTTTCCGCTGCTGGGCGTTGCAGGGTGTCGCTGGCGACCAGCGACTCTTAATCAGCGGGTCGTAGGTTCGAGCCCTACCGCTGCCGCCGATCAACCTGCTCTTGTCTCCGGGGACCCGCCGCCCTATCGCCTCGACACCGACGGCGTCCCACTGGCGGTTCCCGGGACCATCCGCGGCAGGGCTGTGGCCTCGATGCCGTCCACGCTGCGGCGCACCTCCTGGCGAACGCGTTGCCGGTGGTACTCGCGGCGCGGCGGACCGGCGCGATGTAGGTTGCGCCTCCCAGGTGCGGGAGGGCGGCCGGGAGATGGCTTTCTACGACCTTACGCCCGGCGGCCTGGGGATCGTGCGCGGCGGGTTCTCGGCCTACGCCCGGTGGGTCGACGCGGCCCTCAAGCTCGCCGCTTGTCGATGCGACGTTCGACGGCTGCCGCTCATCCCCCATGGCGGGCTCGACGGTCGGCCCCTCCTCGACCGGCTGCGCAGACGCTGAACGCCCTCTTCTCGTCCTCGCCTTCCGGCAGCCTTCGTGCGTTCTACGTGACGGGCCTCGCCGAACGGCCCTGGTCGTCCGACAGCCTGGGCTTTTGGACATGACCGACGACCACGTCCCCGGCGGCCAGGCGGCCATCAGCGCCGCGCCCGATGCGGCCCATCGCCATGGGCGGCCCTCCGCCGCTGCCAGGCGGCGTTGTAGCGCGCCGTGCCGCGCTCACAGCCCGCGGTCAACGCGGGTCTCCGGGACCGGGACGCTCCACGACCAGGCGGACGCCGGCCCGGTACGCCACCACAACACGCGTCCCCGGCTCGAACACCGAGCCCGGTGGAAAGGCGCGCGCGCTCCAGAACTCGCCGCGGCCCACCTCGACGACGCCGGCGCCATCCGTCACGCGTTCGCGCACGACGGCCTCGCGTTGCGCGATGTCCGGGAACGCGATTGTCGGCCTAGGCACCACCCGCATCAGACGCTGGAGAAGACGCGGCCGTACGGCTGCGAGCAAGATCCAGGAGAGAAGGCCGAACACGAGGATCTGGCCGGGTACGCTGGGCCAGAAGCCCGCCAGCACAGCGACCAGCAGGGCCGCGGCCGCCACGTGGACCGCGTGGAAGGAGTTATCGTGCAGCTCCACGAGGAGCGCGAGGCAGGCAGCGGCTGCCCACAGCCACGTCATCGTCCCACCCCCCCTCGGACGGTCCGCAGCCGTCCGATTCCAGCTCGACGCGGGATCCCAAGCGCCGCCAGCGTCCAAGCCCGTTCCACGTGACAGATGTGCTTCGCCCGTTGCACCGACCAACGGAGTGTCGCCTGTCGCCTGCCCGCCATCATTCTCTCGCAACTTGTCGTTGAGGCACATGTCCTATCGTGTCTCGGCGTTATCTGGCCAGGCGCCCGCAAGCTGGTGGATCCGCCCTTGGGCTCACCAGGAGGACCGCCGCCGCAGGCACAGCGGCTTCCACGAGGCTGTTCCTGAGCTTGGACCACCCGGCCCACGTGGAAGGTGGTCGGCACTCGCCGGCGCCTGTACTCGTGTCGAGCAGGCATGGCGCCCTCACGATCGCCGCCCGCACAAGATCATGACGTGACTCGACCGCTCCCGTCCCTTGTCCAAGGACACGCCGGCGACGTGGTTGGCGCCAGCTCGAACCACTCGAGGCGGCCGTGCGGATCACGAGGGGCACTCGGGGGAGAGGGACGAGGAGCCGGCGCCGCCCCGCACGATCACCGCACCCGGCACGCTGCACGCTGCGCTATCGAGACTAAGGTTGCCGTCCCTCGGCGCCCATCAGCCAGGCGCCGAACATGGGCTCCACGAGCCGGTAGCTGCCGCGTCCCACCCGCTCGATCAGGGCGGCGTCGAGCAGGTGACGAACCGCGCGGCTCCTTGCCGTGTGGGACACGGATGCCGTCGCGGGCGTCCCATCGGCAGCCACGGCGAGGAGCACCTGGTCGGCGTAGCGCGCCTGCCGCGCGCCGGCCCACTCGGCTTCGTACACGGGCGTCAGGCGCGCCAGTGACCTGCCGAAGCCGACGACCACATGCTCGGCAGTGATCGCTTGCGCGTCGCCGCGCGCCATCCACGCCTCCGAGATCACCTCCATCACTGACCAGGGGTGACCGCCGGTGCGCTCCAGGAGCACCGTAACAGCGGCATCGCTGACGGTTACGCCGTATAGAGCGGCCTTGCGTGCCAGGTACGCTCGCCAGGCCTCGGCCGGAATGGTGGGCAGTTCGGCGGGCACCGCGAACCGGTAGAAGGCCGCCGCACTCGTGGTGAACAGGGCCCACATGAGCGACGGGCGGCTACCCAGGAACAGATAGCTGACATGCGGCTGGCGCTGAAACTGTGCACGCAGCCGCTTCATGAGATCGGTGCCGCCAAGCCGCTCTACCTCCTGAAACTCGTCCAGGAGGACGACCACCCGCCTGCCGTCGCGCGCGCCGAGGCGCTCCGTCGCCTCAGCGGCAACGTCAAGCACGTCCTCAGCCGACAGCTCCCGGGGCGGAGAGGGCCAGCGTCAGCTCGAGGTCGGCAATCCTGGCGCCGAGACGCCCATCTGCCAGCGCCTGGCGCAGGCGGGACGCGGACCGCACGGCACGCTGCCAAGGCCCGGTGCGGTTCGTCGGCACGGACGCCATGAGCTGTACCGCGAAGCCCTCGACGGACGTCACGTGAAACAGGTCGACGGTGGCAACGTACGCCCCCTGGTCCCTGAGCCGCCGGATCGTCTCAAGCGCGACCCCCGACTTGCCGGTCCGACGCGGTCCGGACAGGAGAAAGCTCTGTCCGGCCATCAGCCTCGCGGTGAGCTCCGCCAGGAGGTCTTCGCGGCCGACGAGGTCATCCGGCCCCGCAGGCACGCCCAGCGGGAACGGTGGGGCGATCACGCGCTCCGAGGCCAGTAGGCTCACCTTCTGTACCTATTTGGTTCAACACGGCACAAAGGCAGGGCGGCCGCCTCAGCTCTCGTCGCTGCCCTCATCGCCGGCGAGCCACCCGCCGGCCGCCTCCGCTGCGCGGCCCAGGACTCGGGCAGCAAACGCCGCGATGGCCTCCTCCCCGCGCCAGAACGGCACCTCGCCCAGGCCGCGCACGAGCGGCGCGTCCGCGAGCGCCGGCACCGCCCGCAAGGCGGGCATCGGCGCCGCAGAGCCCCAGAAGGCAGCGGGGTCCGCCGGCAGCGGCTCCGCGATGGCCGGCGCCGAACCGCCGCCTCCGGACGCCGCCGTCGCAGGCTCCTCCTCTTCCACGCCGCCGGCCGCCTCGACGCAGGCGGCCAGGAACGCGTCCCGCTCGATCCCCCGCAGGGTCAGGAGCATGAGCGGATCGCGATCGAGCTCCTCGGCCACGAGGTAGTAGACGGCCGCGACGTGCTTGCACGGGTTGGCCCAGTCGGGGCAGCTGCAGGTCGTCTCAAGATCCCGCTTGCTCGCGGGAAAGAGCGGCGCTCCCGTGGCCGCGAACGCCGCCGCGGCCTCCGGCGTGAAGGTGCCGGAAAGAAGGGCCGAGAGCGCCGCGGACTCCGCCGCGAGCGCTTCGGCTGCCCGCCGCCAGGCCGCGTCGGGTATGGCCGCAAACCGAATGGCGATGCTGTAGGGCCGGACGCGGCTGCCTTGTACCCTGGAGTCCACCCGGCCGGACGCGATGTCGACGTTGAGCACCTGGCCCCGGCGCGCGTACGACCGGCCGCGCTGCAGACGCGACGGCCCGTCGTACGGGTCGAGGGCCGCGAGGGCGGCGAGGAACTCGTGGCCCCACCAGTTCTTGGCGAAGGCGCCCCGGCCGCTCTTCGCCCGCACGCCGCCCGTCACGGCGATGGGGCGCGAGGGCTCGGGCCAGTCCTGCCAATGGCCGCGTCTCACCCCTCGATCGCCTCCTCCCGGTCGAGGCGTAGGACGTCGAGCAGCGTGCCCGTGTCCAGCTGGGCAAGCCAGCCCTCGCCGCTGCCGACGACCTCCTCGGCCACGGCCCGCTTCTCCTCGAGGAGCGCGTCGATGCGATCCTCGAGCGTGCCCGCGCACAGGAACTTGTGCACCTCCACCGTCCGCCGCTGGCCGATGCGGTAGGCGCGGTCGGTGGCCTGATTTTCCACCGCCGGGTTCCACCAGCGGTCGTAGTGGAAGACGTGGCTTGCGGCCGTGAGATTCAGGCCCGTGCCTCCGGCGCCCAGCGTCAGCACCATGACGGGCGGGCCGCCGTCGCCCTGGAAGCGGGCAACCACGCGGTCGCGCTCCCCGGGAGGCGTATCCCCGGTGAGGACGAGCGCCTCCCGGCCCAGCGCCGCTTCGAGGCGCCGCCTGAGCAGGTCGGCCATCTCGGCGAACTGGCTGAACACCAGCGCCCGCTCGCCGCTCTCGACCACCTCCGCGAGCATGGCCTCGAGCCGGGCGAGCTTGCCGGAGCGACCCTCCAGCCTCGAGCCATCCCCCAGGAAGAGTGTGGGGTGGTCGCACACCTGCTTGAGTCGCAGGAGCGTCGACAGCACGAGGCCCTGGCGCTGGATGCCCGGCTCGGCGCCCGTGAGCGCGTCCGCCATGCGGTCGAGGACGGCCTGGTAGAGGGAGGCCTGCTCCGGCGTCAGCGTGCAGACCACCTTCATCTCGAGCTTGTCCGGCAGGTCGGCGATGATGCTCTTGTCCGACTTGAGGCGGCGCAGGAGGAGCGGTCCCGTGCGGCGTCTCAGCCGCCGTGCCGCCGGCCCTTGCGGGTCCGCCTGGATCGGCAGGACGTACTCCTCGCGAAACGCCCGCTCCGGGCCGAGGCCGCCCGGCTGGAGAAACTCCATGATCGACCACAGGTCGCCCACGTGGTTCTGCACCGGCGTGCCAGTGAGGGCGACGCGCCGCTCGCTCCGGAGCGAGCGTGCCGCCCGGGAGGCGTGCGTGGCGTGGTTCTTCACCGCCTGCGCCTCGTCCAGGATGACGGCCGCCCACTCGGCCTGGGCCAGGACCTCACGGTCGCGCGCCAGGACGCCATAGCTCGTCA
>JAKASY010000190.1 GCA_021817625.1 Bacillota bacterium
CACGATGGACAGAGGTCGAAGTCCGCCCCCTGGCGCGCCGGGCCGCCCGTGTGGGACGCGGCCGGCGCGGCGATGCTGAAGGTCGTGCCCAGCTGGGCCGGCAAGGAGCCCTCGTCCGCGCTCTCGAGGTACTGCTCGAGGCCGCGGGCGATGCCCTGTGCCAGGGAGGCCGCCGCGCCCAGGCCGGCTCCGCCGTTCTTGGCGCCGCCGATGTTGCGGAACTTCTCGATCAGGATCTCCAGGCGCTCCCGCTTGCTTACCGTGCTCTTCAGGCGGAGCAGGACGGAGGCCGCCATGCCCAGCGCCACGGCGTCGGCCATGAGGTCGGAGCCCGCCGTGCCGGCGCTGGCGATGATCTCCACGGGCTCGCCCGTCGATGGGTCCTCGTGCACGTCGAGCGTCAGGTTGCCGAAGTGCGTCGGCACCAGGAAGCACTCGCCGCGCATCCGGCGTGGGCGCCGCGCCAGCATGGGCCCGCTGTCGACGACCGGTGCGGGCGCGGCCTGCGCCGTGGCGGCTGCGCCCTCGGCCGCCGGCGCCGCGACCGCCGCCGTGTCCGCCTTCTCGTCCTTCTCGTCGGCGCGGTGCAGGACCTGCGCCTGGCGGGACTGGTCGCGGTAGATGGTGACGCCCTTGCAGCCAAGGTCGTACGCGAGCTCGTACAGGCGCCGGGTGTCCTCGACCGTGTAGTCCGCCGGGGCGTTCGCCGTCTTGGAGATCGACGAGTCCGTCCACTTCTGGACCGCGGCCTGGACGCGCACGTGCTCGTCCGGCGTGAGGTCCATGGCGCCGACGAAGTACGCGGGGAGCTCCTCGCCGGGATGGGCCTTGAGCCAGTCCTCGGCCACCGTGACGTACTGCTCGTCCATGCCGAGGCGGCTCTGGCGCATGTACTTGAGGGCGTAGAACGGCTCGATGCCAGTTGACGTGCCGACCATCGTGCCGACCGTGTTGTGGCTCACGAAGCCGTTCGCCACGTACGTGTGCCGACCCGGCACCGTGAGGTCGTACGTCGGCGAGCGGCCGAGCGTCACCCTCTCCACGACCTCGAACACGAACCCCTGCCGCAGCATGCGCGCCACCGTGCTCTGCCTGAGCTGCGGGTGGCGGGCGGCCAGGGCCCGGACGTAGCCCGCGTTCAGGCCGCCGTCGGCGAGCCTCGTGGCGATCTCCCAGCGCAGCTCGCTGTCCAGGCCTTCGGAGGCCTCGTACAGGCCGCGGCAGAGAGCCTGGCTCGGGATCCACTCCCCCCACGCGCGGTTGCCCGCGATGGCGCGGCGCAGACCCTCGCGCTTGCGCGCCCCAACGAAGCCGACGCGGTGGCGGAAGCGCACCGCCTCACGCTCGTTCAGGATGCGCACCTCGTACGCCCGGCCGCGCGCCACCGGGGCACGCAGGGTCGACAGGATGCCGAGGCCCAGGAGGGCCTGCTGCACCTGGCGGGCGAACGGCGCCGAGGGCACCGCGACGCGCAGGCCAGCGCGGCTGACCGTGCCCTGCGCCTCGAACAGGCCGCGCAGGAAGGCGGCTGCGGCGCCCGCACCCGAGGCCAGCACCGCCTGCGGCACGGACGGGCCCGTATCCTCCTTGCCAAGGCCACTCTCGCGGAAGAAGCGCGCGAGGTGGGCGCCGCCGATGCGCAGGAGCCAGCGCTCCCCGCTCTCCTCGATGGCGACGTGCGGCCGGCCGAACGCCTCGGACAGGCGCTTCTGCAGGTGGTCGCGGACGTCCAGGTCCGCGTGCGCCACCGCAAGGCGCAGGCCGCGTGCGGTAAGCTCGCCGGCGCCCATGTAAAAGCCCAGGACCTCGGCCAGCGCCGCGGTCAACCGCCCCGGCACTTGCTCCGCTCCGGGGCGAAGCTCTGCGCCCTCGCGCTCACCCAGGCCGCCCCGCCTGAGCACCGCCAGGTCGCCCGGCTGCACCTCGCCCACCTGCCGCCAGGCGTAGGCGCCGGTGCGGTCGATGACCCGCACCCGGTGCAGGAGCGTGGCCGTGAGCTCATAGCCGTGACGCGTCGTGAGCGTGGCCACCGGCTGCTCGCCGTTGATGTAGAAGTGGGAGGCGCGGGCGGCGGTGCCGTCGGTCTCGACGACCGCCTCGATCTCCTGCCACTGCTCGCCGGTCGGGTCGCCTAGGCTGGCCATGGCCACCAGGGCGCCATCGGTACGCACGAGCGTGTCGGGCGCGACACAGCCGGTGGGCGCCTGGGTGAGGAGGGTGACGTTTCGCATCCCCTGGCTGCGCACGCGCTCGCGGATGTCGTCGGGCATGCCCTGCATGAAGCCGCTCTGCAGGAACTTCTCCGCCTCGAAGAACGGGAACGACCCCTTCTCCTGCCCGAGCTCCGCGGATGCCACATACGACTCGTGCGCGATGAACGCGTAGATCCTGTCGATCAGGTCCACGGCCTCCGGCGAGCCGTAGCGCAGGCCGAGCCGGATCAGGACCTCGCCCAGCCCCATCGTCCCAAGGCCGAGGCGCCGCTCACCCTTCTGCGTGGCCGCGTTCTCCTCGAAGTAGTAGGGCGTCGTGTCCACCACGTTGTCGAGGAAGCGCACGGAGTCGCGCACCGTGCGGCCGAGGCCATCCCAGTCGAGCTCGCCGTCCGCGACGAAGGCGTTCAGGTTGACGTGGCCGAGGCAGCACACGCCCCAGGCGGGCAGCGGCTGCTCCGCGCAGTTGTGCACCACGAAGCCGCCCGCCACGAACGAGTGGCTCTGCGGCTCGGTGAGGTCGTACACGGCCTCCTCGCCGTCCGGCACCACGCACTCAACGTGGGCGACATGGCGCTCGGGCGTGAGCGGGTGGCGCCGAAGCTCGGCCGCTGCGTCGGCCAGCGCGTCACGCCGGCTGGCGCTGAGGGCGCCGACCGCTGCGGCGAAGCGCAGGAGCCCCTCGCGCTCCACGCTCAGGAGCGCCGGCACCTGGTCGTCCAGCTCCCGCCCCTTGGCCGTGCGCAGGCGCGACACCATGCCCATGTTGAGGAGGATCTGCTGCACGCCGCGCAGGAGTCCGGCCGGGCCGCGCGCGGTGAGCGTCGGGCGGCCGCGGGCGGTCGTCAGGTAGCCCGCCGCCTCGAACAGGGCCTGCAGGTAGCCGCGCTGCATCGCCTCGCTGCCGCGCGCGACGGCGTCGGGCACGGCAGGCGAGGCGGCGCCCATGCCGTAGGCGAACGCGATCTCGCCCAGCTGGTGGGCGACCATGGAGCCGCGGCTCTTGCGCAGGGCCACGGCGCTGTCGCCGCGCTCCGTGGCGGCCCCGCTCAGACGGCGCACGGAGGCGGCGAGGAGGGGCTCGAGCTCCGCCTGCCGCTCGGGCGCGAAGGAGACGCGCAGGGTGTCCCCGCGCCGGCGCGCGGTGACGGACATGTAGCCGAGCACTCGGCCCAGGTCCTCGCTCCCCTCGCTGCCGAAGCCGCCGGGGTGGTCGAGGATGCGCACCGGCTCGCCCCGCCGCAGGTCCTTGGCCTCCACCCAGCCGCGCTCGTCGGAGTATAGGCGGTGGTCGCCGGTCACCCGAACGGCGTAGCCTTCGCGCGTGACCACGCGGACCACCGGCTTCAGGCCCGTGAGGAAGACGGGCGATGCGGTCTCGGTGCGGCCGACGCGCATGCGCCCGTCCACGACAGCCTCGACCGGCGTGTGGGCCAGGAACAGCTCGTCCGCGCGCCGCAGGCCGTCGGCCGTGTAGACCAGGGTGTCGCCGGTGACGCAGGGGTTCGTCGCGATCAGGGGGTGGAAGTACCACGAGTTCGACTGCTTGTTCGAGCGCTCGAGGAAGGCGATGCCCGGCTCGGCGCTTGCCCAGGCGCTCTCCGTGAGGCGCTGCCAGATCTCGCGCGCCGGCCGGCGATCGTAGGTGACCACGGCCTTGCCGGTCGCGAGCCAGGCGTCAAGGTCGCCGGTCCAAACCTGGTCGTACTCGGGGTCGTCCGTGTCCGGGAACCGAAGCTCCCACTCCCCGTCGTTCTTCACGGCCTGCATGAAGCTGTCCGACACGCATACGGAGATATTGGCGTTCTCCACCATTCCCGGCGTGCGCTTGGCGTCAATGAATCGTAAGAGATCCGGATGCCAGTCGTAAAGCATGAGCATAAGAGCTCCGCGCCTCGACCCACCCTGCTCGACGAGTCCCGTCGCACGGGAATACAGGTCCATCCACGAAACAGCGCCACTCGATCGGCCATTTACGCCACGGACGATGGCACGTCTTGGGCGCAAAGAGGACACATTAATGCCCACGCCGCCGCCCCGAGACATGATTTCGATCATTTGGCCGAGCGTTTCGATGATTCCGCCGCGTGAGTCCTTGGGGCTCGGCACCACGTAGCACTGCCGGGTCAGGTATCCCTGGCCCACCACCATCGTGTGCGTCTCAGGCTCGTTGCAGCAGAACACTTCCTCGACGCGGTCGGTCTCCTCCACGCCGACCACGAGGACGGTCGCCGCGCGCTTGGCCCGAGCCACGAAGCGCTCACGGTGTCTGGAAAGAAGAAGATCCTCAGGGCTGACGGACGTCTGATAGAGGCCAAGGGCACAGCAGGGGGCGTACGAGGGCCCGAAGTTGCTGACCTGGCGGATCTCGCGGATGACGGAGGCCACGAACCCGGCCTCAGACGCGTGACGCCGCACCGCATCGAGCACCGCGGCGTCCGTCTGCGTAAGCGCGACGGCACCGCGGGTGTCCACTGACCCGTCCGCCGCCAGGAGGCCGACGATGAATCCACGCCAATACGAGGCCCCCGCGCGCTCCTCCGGGAGCTCCTTCCACTCCCGCGGCAGGCCGTACACTCGTACGCTTCGGGCCTTCTCCGCGACGCTCTGGGCGTACGGTGCCACCCACGGTAGAAGCTCCCTGCTGCCATCGGTCAGCTCGATGAAAGACTTGCCATGCCTAGCCATGCGCGAGCCGTCGCCGAAGACGATGCCGTGCGCGACCCCCATCGGGTCCATCTCAGGCTTGGCCGGCGGCTGAATGGGAATGTGCCGGCCCTCGAGGTCCAGCGTCGTCACGACTTCGGTGCCGCCCTTGGGCAAGGTCGCGATCCACTCGTGTCCGGCCGTCGCGTAGATCGCGTCGCCGTTCTCGAGCAGAACCTCATACAGGCGTTGCACACCATACGATCCAAAGACTGCGGTACGGTAGACCCCGCCCTGCGTCAGGATCTCCACCGGACCGCTCAGCGTTCCGATCGGCTTCAGGCCGTCCCGCGTGTGCACCGGCGTCTCGGCGGACACGCAGTTGTAGAGCGTTAGATTGCCCGCCCCGGCACCCGCCAGGATGCGGCCGCCGGGCACGAACTTCCAACCGGAGAGAGCCTCGAAGAAGCGCT
>JAKASY010000191.1 GCA_021817625.1 Bacillota bacterium
TTCAACTCCCTGCCCAACGGGGATGAATTCTACTCGGTGACGGTGGCCTACTTGACGCACGAGGTCCACGGCGAATCAAGAGCCGATGACGTCGAGTCACTGAACGTCGCCTTTTTCCCACCTGACCGTCTCCCGCCACGCCTAAACCGCAGTAAGGCTCTGATCGAGCAGCTCGTATCCGGCACCCTATCGGCCAAATGAGTCAAGCGTCGGCGCTTGCGCCGGCCCGGTTGCGCACTGACCTCGTGCATTACCCCAGGGACTACTTGGCGGTTATCGACGAGCCCCAGCCCCGAGCGCGTCGACGGGCGTGCCGGCCGTGGCCGATATCAGTCCGTTCGTCAGCTACTCGACAACCTACACTTGGGCCGAGCCGGAGAGCCACGGGGGGCACCCAAGCGCCAATGAGCCTTGCCTGGCGCTCTTCTTGGTCGCCAAGGCCCAGGCGTTCTTTGGCGGCTCGCAGTCCCGAAGGCGGGCGCCTACGCAGCGCAGTCGCATAGCGTCCCGGTCTTGACCCGCGATCGAACACCAGTCCTGCTGATGGACGGCACCGAGGACACATTGTATCGCGGCGGCAGCGCGGGTCTTCCGACGACGCCCTATTGGGATGAGTCGGTACAGAGCGGCCGCGCCTGCGGCGTCGGCCGTTAGGGTCGTCCGAACGCAGGTGCTCCTTGCCCGGCGGCCTGCGCGGTCACGCGCGGGTTCCTCGCTGCCCGAGGCGCCAGTCGACCGCAGCGTTCGCTGCCTCCCAATAGGCGACTGCCGGTATGCTTGACGGGAGCGTCCGCCATACCGGCGCTTGCTTGAGGGGGTGGCGGGAGTGACGCCCGCGGTGGCCGATCCGCTCAGCACGCTGCGCCAGCGCTTCGGCTTCGAGGGGTTCCGACCCTACCAGGAAGAGATCGTGGCAGCGGTGCTCTCCGGCCAGTCCGTGCTTGCCGTGCTGCCGACCTCGGCCGGCAAGTCGCTGTGCTACCAGCTGCCGGCGGTTATGCTACCGGGCCTGACCATCGTCGTCTCTCCGCTGATCGCCCTGATGAAGGACCAGGTGGACGCTCTGAACAGGCGCGGCATCGCGGCGGTGGCCCTGAACAGCCACCTGTCGGCCGGGCAGGCTCGGGACGCGCTCGCGGTCGTACGGCAGGGCAGCGTGAAGCTGGTGTACGTCGCACCCGAACGGCTCCTGAACGGCGACTTCTTGTCCGCGCTCTCCCGCGCCAAGGTCAGCCTCGTCGCCGTCGACGAGGCGCACTGCCTGTCGCAGTGGGGGCACGACTTTCGCCCGGACTACCGCCTCGTGCCTCTGTTCCGGCAGCGGGTCGGCGCGCCGCCGGTGCTCGCCCTGACGGCGACGGCACCGGGCGCGGTGCGAACGGAGATCGAACGGGAGCTGGGCATCGGCCGCCAGGTGGTGGCCCCCATGGATCGCCCGAACCTGCGCTACGGCGTTGCCAGCGTGGCCACGGAGCGCGAGCAGGCAATCACCCTGTCCAGCTGGCTGGGCGCTGTGGGGGACGGCTCGGTCGTGGTGTACGTTTCCACCCGCAAGGCCACGGAGACATGGGCGCAGCGCCTGGGCGGCGCCGCCCAGGGCGTGGTTGCCTACAACGCGGGCATGGACGGTGCGGCGCGCCAGAGGGTCCAGGAGGCCTTCATGTCCGGCGCGGCGCGGGTGATCGTCGCGACAACCGCGTTCGGCATGGGGGTGGACAAGCCCGACATCCGAGGCGTTATCCACCTCGGCCTGGCGGAGTCGGTGGAGTCCTACGTTCAGGAGGTGGGCCGCGCCGGGCGAGACGGCAGGGCGGCCTGGGCGGTGACGATCAGCCTCCTTGGCCGGGACGCGCTTCTTCGCCGGCGGCTCCTGGAGCGGCAGCGGCCGGACCGTGCGTGGCTTGAGGGCCGGCTGGCAGCGGCCGCCGCCACGCCGCCCGGCGCAACTCTCGAGCTCGGAGAGCCTGGAGAGCCGCACCCCCAGCCCCAGGTCGTCCTCCTGCTTCCCCACCTGCTCGAGCGTGGTGTCGTGGCCGAGCCGGGGGAGCGAAGTGACATCCACACCCTCCGGGTTCGAAAGACGCTGTCCGGCCAGGACGCGCGCTCCATCATGGCCAGCATCGAGCGGCGGTACGCGAGCAAGATGCGGCGGTTCTCTGCGCTTGTGGCATACATGCAAGGCACCGCGTGTCGGCGCGATTCCCTGGCCGACTACTTCAGCGCGCCCCGCGCCGAGGTGCGGGAGGCTGTCTGCTGCGACCGGTGCGATCCGGAGGCCTTTGCCGTGGTGAGTGCGCAGGGCGCCCGCACCACGTACGTGGGGCTGGCGCGAGCCCCGGTCGCCGCAGCCGCCGAGTCGCCGCCCGGTGCGGGCCTCGGGCAGCCTCGCGCCGATGAGATCGTGGTGGCGGCGCTGGACTGCGAGGTGGAGGGCGGGGCCGGGAGCGCTGGCGCGCGCAAGATGCGTCTTGTGATCTGGAAGGGGGATGGGACGGTCGCGCTCCATGATCCCCACGGACTTGAGCCGCTCCACGCCGTAGCGGACGCCGCCTCGGGGCGCTGGGACGCCGATCGCCGTGTTCTCTCGTGGGGGGCCGGGTCCGACCGTCTGGCCCTGCGGGTCCACGGCGTCGGCTGGCAGCAGCGCCTAGTCGCCGGGGACCGCACGGGCGCGGGTCGCCCCACCGACGCCATCGCGCTCAGCGCCCCGGCCACGGCGCCAGGTGATCACCGGTTGCGGGAGGCGCTCCGAGAGTGGCGCAAACGAAAGGCCCAGGAACGGGGCGTGCCCGCCTACGTGATCTGCTGGGACCGTCACCTGGACGCTATCGCAAGGGAGCGCCCCGCAAGCCGCGAGGCCCTGGCGCGCATCCCAGGCCTTCCCGGTCCGACGCGCGACGCGTACGGCGACGAGATCCTTGCACTCGTGGCCGACTTCGCTGGCGGAGAGGGCTGAGGGTCCACCTCGTCGGCATTGGCCGATAGGCGACGTACGGAGCAGACCGCTCCCGCAGGCGTCTGCGCGGTTCCGTGTCGTTCGACGGGCGCCACCGTCGCCTGCGACGATGTCGTATCGGACCGCGCGCCTCCAGGTCGTGCCCTACGCCTGGGAGCCACGCCATCGTGGCATGATGGGGCAGGTCGCGCTGGGTCGGCCTATGCGAGGTGAGGTATGTTGGCATCCGCGTGGCCCGAGCGCGTCCGCTCCGCCGCCCTGCTGTTCGTCCCGCCGCAGGCGCGCAACCGGCTGCCGCGCCGTTTCGTTCAGCTGGTCGTAGGCCTCGTCCTGTTTGGCGTGAGCGACGCCCTCCTGGTCATGGCTCGCCTGGGCATCGACCCCTGGGACGTGTTCCACCAGGGTCTCGCCCGGCACACGGGCGTTCCGATCGGCACCTGGTCGATCCTCGTCGGCATCGGCGTGCTCTTCCTGTGGATTCCGCTACGGCAGCGCCCCGGGATCGGCACGCTCCTCAACGCCGTCTTGATCGGCGCGGTGCTCAACGCCATGCTGGCGCTCTTCCCCCCACCGCACGCGATCGCGCTGCGGGTTCTGCTGCTCGTGGCGGGGGTCTTCTTCAACGGCGTGGCGACGGGCTGCTACATCGGCGCCGGCCTCGGACCCGGTCCCCGAGACGGGCTCATGGTCGGGATGGCAGCGCGGGGCTACTCCCTGCGCGTTGTGCGGACCGGGATCGAAGCCACGGTGTTGACGGCGGGCTGGCTCCTGGGCGGCAACGTGGGGTGGGGCACCCTCCTGTACGCCCTCTCGATCGGCCCGCTGGCGCACATCTTCATACCTCGGTTCACCGTCGCTGCGCCGACGGTCACCTCCTTGGCCAGGGCCGCGTCCACCACCAGCTGAGTGACCAGCGGAGTCGACCAGAATCGCTGCGGCCCCATCGCGCGGGGAGCCCTCGAACGGCGTCGGGAGCCGCCATGGAGAGCCGCCCACGCCTCTGGCAGCTGACGACGACCAGGGCGTGGTACGGCTGTCGAACCGCCGTGGCGCCATCACGGGTCGCGCTACCGCTTGCCTTGGGCCCTCACCTTGGGTGGCCGGCCCAAGGCTCAAGGTCGTCGGGCAGGGCGGGAACGTCCCAGGCCGCTCGGCGCAGCCAGGTGGTCCACGGCTGGTCGAACGGCCAGGCTAGCGCTTCGACCATTGCGAGCGCCTCTTCACGCGCACGCTCCACCTGTCGCGCCTCGAGATCCGAGACGACGCCCAGCCGTCTGGCCTGACGGTACTCGCCCTCATCCTTCCAGCGGTGCGAAAGGTCCGGCTCGACGACCAGATCGAGGAGCAGGTCGAACGTCTCTACCGTCTCCCCGCGCAGCTGGAAGGGTCGTTCGAAGTTCACGTACCAGCCCCGGAAGGCGCGTGCGTCGTCTTCGATGACGGCGCCAAGGCTGAACCACCGGTCGGGCAGCAGGATGTTGGCCCATGTTGTCGACTGCCAGGTCCAACGGCCGAGCTCCCAGGTGCCTCTCGCCAGGTTCGGTATGGCCTCTTCACGCACCGCGTCACCGGCGCCGCGAAGCCACGCGATCCATGAGGTGGGCACGAGCACTTCGACGCCCGGCCAGTGCACCAGGACAAGGCGGGTCTCAGCGTGCTCAAGAAGGCGCGTGGGATACGCGGTCCACAACCGGCCGCGAAACACCTCCTGGCGTACGACCGTCGTACCGGCTGGGAGGAACGGCGCCCGCTCCTCGTCGCTCGGCCTGCCCATGTCGGTGCCTCCTAGCGGACGTGGTCGGCGGCCTTGCGACGTCGCGGTGCCACCGCACAAGGCTGGCTAGCCCTGAGTCCCCTCGCCCCTTCGGATGCCCCGGATGATCTGCTTCTGCAGCAGGAGGAACAGCAGCACGAGCGGCATGGTGGTCATGATGCCGGCGGCGGACAGGCGGCGCCAGTCGACCGAGTGGGCGAGCATGAGGCGCGAGACCTCGACCTCGAGGGGCTGCACCTTGTGGCTCACCGTGACGATCAGCGGCCATTGGAACGAGTTCCAGCTGCCGATGGCGATGTACAGGGCGATCGTGGCCAGCACGGGGCGGCACAGCGGCAGCGCCACGGACCACAGGAACCGCAGGTGCGATGCGCCGTCCACGCGGGCGGCGTCCCAGTACGACTGGGGCAGCGAAAGGAAGAACTGGCGCAGGAGGAAGACGCCGAAGGCGCTTGCCCCGAACGGAAGAATCTGCGCCCACCGCGTGTTGAGGAGATTGAAGAGGTGGAGGACCACATAGTTCGGAATGAGCAGCGCCTCGCCCGGGATCATGAGCACGACCAGGATGAGGATGAA
>JAKASY010000192.1 GCA_021817625.1 Bacillota bacterium
TCTCCATGCCCGGCCAAAGCGGCAGCCACTCGTCCGCGTGGGAGGCGGTGTTCGAAAGCCTCGGGTCGATGACCAGGAGCTTCGCGCCCCGGGCCTTGGCCTCGAGGATGCGCTGGGCGTGGGGATTGAAGTAGTGGCCCGTCTCCAGGTGGGAGGAGATGAGCAGGATGAAGCGGGCGTTCGCGTAGTCGGGCGCCGGCCGGTCCACGCCCATCCAGAAGGCGTAGCCCGTGCGCGCACCGCTCGAGCAGATGTTCGTGTGCGAGTTGTGCCCGTCCACCCCCCACGCCGCCAGCACGCGCTCGGTGAAGCCGTCCTCGCCCATGCGGCCGACGTGGTACATGATCTCGGTCTGGCGTGACTCGACGATGGCCTTGCGCGCCACCGCCGCCACCTGGTCGAGCGCCTCGTCCCAGGTGATCCGCTCCCACCGGCCCTCGCCGCGAGGGCCGACACGGCGCAAGGGATAGAGGATGCGCCCGGGGTCGTTCACCTGGTTGATGGTCGCGGGGCCCTTCGCGCAGTTGCGCCCGCGGCTGCCGGGATGCGCGGGGTTGCCCTCGAACTTGCGGATGGCGCCCGTCGCCTTGTCGACGTACGCCAGGAGGCCGCACCCCGCCTCGCAGTTGAAGCACACCGTGGGAACGAGATCGTAGCGGCGGGCCACCTTGCGCGGCCACGCCTTCGGGTCGTACTCCACGAAGTCGTCCCACTCATCGGGTGACGGGTAGGCGCGAAGGCCGCCCGTCTCGTCGGCGGCAAAGGGCGGCTGCCAGGTGTCTGGCCCTCGCTCGAACTCTGGCCGCGCGTCGCCCATCGCCGCTCCTCCTTACGTTGGGTGCTTAGGAGAGCGGGACGCTCTGTCCCGCCTGCACCCACGTGTGCTCGTAGGCCAGAAGCCCGGCGAGCGCGAGCACTGCCGCGCCCACAGCGGCCGCCAGCGCGCCCGTACCAGCGGCAAGAGCGAGCGCCGCGAGCGCGAGCGCTCCCCCGACTCCCATCGCCGCGCCCCAGAACAGGCGTGCCAACGCTCCGCGCGTCGCCGCGTGGGCTGCGAGCGCGGCCTCCCGCGTGGCGTGGCGGCTCAAGACCTCGCCCAAGGCGAAGGCGAGGTGGGCGAGGAGCCCACCCAGGAGAAGGCGCATCGCCAGGGCGCGCAGGGCCGCGTCGCCGCCGGCGACCAGAAGCAGGTAGGCACTCCCGGCGACGGCCGCCTGCACGAGGAGATGCCACAGGACGAGCGGGCTCTGCCAGAAGTCGCGCGCCTCCGCCTGGCCGAACAAGAAGGCGGAGTATCCGGCGCTCGCTGCCGCCCCGAGGGCGACGGCCAGCCACAGGGCCGCGCCCGGGTGCGCGCCGAGGAGCGCGCCCGCCAGCCAGGCAGCCAGGAGCGCACCATAGGCGCCGAGGGCGATGCCGCCACGCACGAGCCATGAGCGCCACTGGGGCCGGACGAACATGAGGTAGAAGCGCTCGGGCCGCTTGAGGTCGCCCACGAGCAGCGCTGTCGTGGCGAGGAGGAAGGCGAGCGCCACGGCGGCGGCAGTGGCGGAGGCGCCTGGGCCCGGCCGCCATGCGCCGCTCAGCTGCAAGACGCCGCCCAGGCCGCCGATGCCCGCGGCGAGCGACTTGGTCCAAAGGTAGAGCGACACCCTCGGTCCCCACGGGACGCGCAGGTGCGGCGGGTCGTAGACGCGCCGGCCCTCGTCGGGCGCGAGGGTCGCGTCGAGGGTGATCGACACGGGCTCGGGGCGCGTGGCGAACGCATACAGCGGCGACGACGGGATGCGCGTGGGGTCGAGGGTGGAGGCGTCGGCGCCGATGTAGAACACGCCTGGCCGCGTGTTCTGTTCGGGCTTGCGCACGGCCACGGGGGTGCGGGCCACGAGGCGCGCGGCCAGCGTCCGGGGGTCGTCGAGGTCGCCGGCGACGATCGCCTTGGCCGGGCAGACGTCCACGCAGGCCGGCAGGATGCCGCGGTCGACCCGGTGGGCGCAGAAGTTGCACTTGGCCGCCGTATGGTCGTCGGGATCGATGTAGATGGCGTCGTAGGGGCAGGCCGCGATGCACGCCTTGCAGCCGATGCATTTCGTCCGGTCGAAGTCGACGATGCCGTCCGGCCGCCGAAACAGGGCACCGGTCGGGCAGACCGTGACGCACGGGGCGTTCGCGCAGTGGTTGCAGCGATTCACCTGGAAGTGCCTGCGGGAGTCGGGAAAGGTGCCGGTTTCGCTGTAGGTCACCCAGGTGCGGAAGGCGCCAAGCGGTATATCGTGCTCCGCCTTGCAGGCGACGGTGCAGGCGTGGCAGCCTATGCACTTGGTTTGGTCGATCACAAAGCCGTAGCGCATCGTCGCCCTCCGGACCGGTTTGCGTCTGAGTTTACGGAACGGCCGACGCGCACGCATGTGGAAATCGCGATAGGCCCATTGCGACTGCGCACACAAGCACCAGAAGGCGACCGGCCGCCGGCGGGTCCGCGGCCCAGGCGGCAAGGAGGCGCTCGCGCTGGACATCGAGTCGCTTCGCATCTTCGTGAGCCTGCTCGAGACGGGGAGCTTCTCGCGCACGGCCGAGACGCTCTACATGTCCCAGCCGAGCGTCAGCCAGCGCCTGCGCCAGTTGGAGGACGAGCTTGGCATGGCGCTCGTGGTGCGCGGCGGGCGGGGACTGACGCTGACGCCGGCCGGTGAGGTGTTCTACCCGACGGCGCGAAACCTGATCGCCACGTTGGACCGCGGGCGCGAGGAGCTGCGCGGCTTTGCGGGCCGTGTGGAGGGCACGGTGCGTGTCTGGGCGTCGCAGACGGCCGGCGGGCACATCCTGCCGCCCGCTCTGTGCGCCTTTGCCTCGGCCCACCCCGACGTCCGCGTGCGCCTGCACATCGCCAACTCGGCCGAGGTGGAGAGCGCGCTTCTCGCCGGCGAGGCCGACTTCGGCGTCATCGAGTCCCCCACCGCGAGCGGCCAGCTCGCGGCGCGGGACTGGCTCGACGACCCCCTCGTGTTCGTGTGCTCCCCTCGCCACCCCCTCGCCGAGACGCCCGGCGAGATTCCGCTCGACGCCCTGGGAGCCGCGCTCCTCGCCTTGCGCGAGCCGGGCTCGGGCACTCGCGCGGCTCTGGCCGACGCGCTCGGGGCAGTAGGCGGCGCGCTGCCGGCCCGCCTGGTCGAGATGAGCAGCCTCGCCGCCCTGCGCTCGGCCGTCCTCGCCGGCGCCGTCGTGACGTTCCTCTCCCGCTGGGTGGTCGCGGATGACATCGCCATGGGGCGGCTCGTCACAAGGCCGGTGGCGGGCGTTCTGCCGACCCGCAAGATGCGCCTCGTGCGCAGGCGCTCGCCCTTCCCCTCGCATGCCGCCGAGCGTCTCTACGCCGAGGTCGCGCATCGCCCCCTCGCGCCGGAAGAGCGGGTGGACTCATAGACCGCATCCTCCGGCGCGCTGTCACACGAGGCGGAAGAGGAGCGAACGCGCCGAGCGTGCGCCCGTCGTAGGTGGCTGAACGGTGTCGCGTGCCGGCCGGCCCGCCTCAGGCGCCCGTGAAGAAGGCGCGCATAGCCCGCACGGCGGTGCCAAGCGCCTCGAGCGACGCCTCGACATCACCGGGCGCCTCCAAGCCGTGATCCGTGCCGGGCACGACCCACCACGCTTCTGGGTAGCGTTCGCGGCTCTCGCGGATGGCTGGGCGGGCAAAGAGGGGGTCGAGCGTCCCGATGACCGCCTTTGCCCGCCCCGCCGCGATGAGCGGCATGGCGTGCTCGAGCGGCGTGAGCAATAGGCTCCGTGCGCCGGGAAACAGGCCGCGTCGATCGACCAGCTCTGCCGCCACCGCCGTGCCCAGCGACTTGCCGATCAGGAGAGGCGCCTGTAGGGGGGCCGCTTGCTCCGCCGCCCAGCGGATGGCCTCCTCCGCACCGTCCGCAAGCTCGCCGATGTCGTCGGCCGGCGCCGCCGCGCGCTGGTAGCCGTACTCGAGCGCCAGGACGTCATAGCCCGCCTCAAGCGCCACCATCCTGGCGTAGTACAGGAGCGGTCGGTCGCACGGATAGGCCTGGCCGGGAAGGAGCACCGCGAGCCCGATGCCGCCTCCGCCTGAGCGGTGCATCTGCTGCACGGTTTGCCCATGCCGGGTCGGCATCTTCCACGTCCGAATCGCTACCGTCATGAAGGATCCCTCCGCCGCCCCGTTTCGCCAGTCGAGCGCTTGGGACCCTGTCTGCTGGCAGACAGCCTTGCGCTGTGCAAGATCGGCGACGCGACCGAGAGAGGGGTCGTGACGCAGCCGGCGGTTGTCTGGCTGCCCAAGATCGGTCATCCGCCCGCGCTGCGGCCGCACCGCGGCTTGCGTGCGGCCGCCGCGCACCATGACCCGCACGAGAAGCCTGCCCCCCCACCATGAAGCGTCGGTGGCGGCCTGTCCGAAGGCCCGGTCGGGCGCCCGTGGCTACAGGTCCTGCGCTATCTCCCAGATGTGCCCCGAAGGGTCCCTGAACGCCGCAGTCCGCATGCCCCACGGGCGGTTCATGGGCCCGTTCAGGATCTCCACACCCGCCGTCCGAAGGTGCTCACACCGGTCGTCGACATCGTCGACGAAGATCGTGAGCTGACTGCGGGCGCCGGCCTGCCGGCCCGCCACCACGGCGGGAGCCAGGAGCTCATGCGCGGTGGCTCTCTTGAGGAGATTGACGAATGTGCCGCCGAACTTGAAGAGCACCGAGTCCTGATCCTCGAACAGCAGCTCCGTTCCGAAGACCCTCTGGTAAAAGGCCTTCGCCTCGTCGAGATCGTCCACGAAGAGCGTAATCACAGAGACTTGAGGCACGAACTTCGTCACTCGCGACCCCTCCCGCGTCGTCTCCGTCCTCGGCGGCGGATGTGCCCCTGCGGATGCCCGTCCCAGACCGGGTTCTGGCCCACCGTTGATACGCGACCGCTCACCCTGCCAAGATGGAGAGCAAGTCAGGGCTAGAACCCGAACGGCCTCACCTCGATGGTGCCGAATGCGGCCACGGGGTGACGGAGGGCGATGGCCACGGCCTCCTCCAGGTTTGTGCACTCGACGATGTCGAAGCCCGTGACAGGCTCCTCGTCCCGTGTGGAGGTGCCGTTGCGGACCTCCGGCACGCCATCGCGCACGCGTACTTCGCGCGTGCTCGCACCGCCGAGGAGCTCGCTCCCCATGAGTCGCGCGCCGCGGGCGTCAAGGTCGGCCAGCCACGCGTCCAGGCCCCGATGCATGGCGGTCCGCTCGTCCGCGCTCAGGTGGAGCCCGTCCCTGACGCGAGATCGGATGAGAAAAC
>JAKASY010000193.1 GCA_021817625.1 Bacillota bacterium
CTGGGCCATGGCCGCCTGGGCAGCGTGCTGGCGGCCATGCTGCGGGGCATCGGCGCGTTCACGACGGTGGTGGCGCGCTCGCAGGCGGAGCGTGCGCGGGCGGCAGCCGCCGGCCACCGCGCGGTCTCCTTCGCGCAGCTGCCGGCCGTGGTGCGCGAGGCGGACCTCCTCTTCAACACGGTGCCGGCGCCCGTGCTGCCGGCGGCGATCCTGGAGCAGGCGCCGCGCGACCTGGTGCTCATCGACGTGGCCTCCGCGCCCGGTGGCACGGACTTCGCCGCGGCCAAGCGGCTCGGCGTCTTCGCCCGCCTGGCGCCCGGCCTGCCCGGCATCGTGGCGCCGCGCACCGCCGGGCGCATCGAGGCCGACATGGTGCTCATGGTGCTGGCCGAGGAGCTGCACTAGCGCGCACCCCGCATCGGGCTGGACATATACAGGGGTGTCGGCTGGGTGCGCACCGCGCACCGCCGGCCGGTCGAACGACTGCCAGAGGGGAAGGGATAGCATGGGCACGAGTCTTTCGGGCAGGCGGATCGGCTTTGCCTCGGCTGCCTCGCACTGCACGCTCGAGAAGGCGATCGCGGCGATCGACGGCCTCACGTCGGAGGGGGCCGAGGTGTTTCCGATCATGAACCCGATGATCGCCCAGATGGTCACGCGCTTCGGCACCGGCGAGGGCTGGCTGCGCGCCATGGAGGAGGCGACCGGGCACACGCCGTGGACGCAAATCCCCGAGGTGGAGCCGATCGGCCCGAAGCAGCTCCTGGACGCGCTCGTGGTGGCGCCCTGCACCGGCTCCACGATGTCCAAGCTGGCCAACGCGCAGACCGAGGTGACCGTGTCGCCAGGACGGCATGCCCGCTGAAACCGTTGCTACCCCCCAGCGTCCGCTGGCGGCGGGCGCTGGGCGGGAACGGCGTCAGCGCGCCCCTCCCGCCAGCCGCGCGCAGGCAGGCGCGGGCGCTTGCGAGCGCTGGTCGCGGCGGCGGCCCTAGCTCGCGCCCGTGCGCCCGCGGCGCACGCGGACGCGCCGTGGCGGCCGCGGCGGCAGGCAGAGACTGGCCCGCACGCGGTCGTCAGCCTCGATCCGCACCTGCGCGCCCAGCAGCCGAAGCAGCGCGCGCCGCACCTCGTCGCGCGCCCGGCGCGAGGGCGGCGGCGCTGCGCACGCCCTCACCGCCTGCGCGCCCCGCCGCGCGAGGTCGGATGCCCGCGCCACCTGTGCCAGCTCGCGCTCGGCCTCCTCTGGGCGCAGGAGGCCGCGCCGCACAAGCCGCACGAGCCGCCGCCGCTCCGACTCGAGGTCGAGGGCCCGCGGCGCCGTGGCCGAGGCCGGCGGCGGCGCGGGCGGCGCCGCGCCGGCCAGGAGGCGCTGGACGCGGCGCCACACGGCCCCCTCGAGGCGGGCGGCCCGCACGGCAGGGGCACGACAGCGCCGGCGGCGTCGGCCGGCGCACACGTAGCGGCGTCGGCCGTCACGCCCCGGTGCGCGCGCAACATACGGCGCCCCGCACAGCCCGCAGATGACGAGACCGCGCAGGAGATAGGCTCTGCGCGCCCGACCCGGGCGCAGGCCGCGGTGCGCGTCGAGGACCCGCTGGACGTCGCGCCAGCGTGCCTCGTCGACGACCGCGGGCACCGCCACCTGCCCGCCCAGCTGGCGCAGGCGTCCGGCGTAGAGCGGGTTTCGCAGGACGCGGCGCACGCTCTCGGGGTGCCAGGGCCCGCCGTGACGAGCGCCCAGGCCCAGGGTGTTGAGGTGGCGCGCGATGCGCAGCGAGCCCCACTCGCGCTCTGCGCACAGGGCGTAGATCTCCCGCACCACGAGCGCCTCGCTGGGCACGGTCCTCAGGCGGCGGTGGGCGCGGTCGTAAGCGTAGCCGTACGCCTGGTGCGGCACGGCGGCGATGCGCCCGGCCCGTGCGGCGCTCTGGCGGCCGAGGTGGGTGCGCTGGCGGATCTTCTCGCGCTCGAACTCCGCCACCGCGCCGCGCAGGGCGTAAAACAGGCGGCCGTCCGCGCTGTCCTGCCAGTCGAACTGGACGAAGGCCAGGGTGGCCCGGCGGGCGATCTCGTCCGTGACCAGGAGCTGGTCCACGAGCCGGCGCGCCAGGCGGTCGGGGTCGGTGACGACCACGAGGTTGTAGGCGCCGAGGGCGAGCGCGGCACGCAGCGCGGAAAGGGCCGGCCGGTTCAGGGAGGAGCCCGACTCGCCGGCATCCTCGAAGCGCTCGACCTCCACGGCGCCGAGGCCGCGCGCGTGCGCCTCGCCGCGTCGCCACTGGTCCTCCAGGGAGGTGCCATGCTGGGCCTGCTCGTCCGTGCTGACGCGGGTGTAGACCGCCGCGCGCACGAGGGCTACGGCTCCCGCCGCGGCCTACGTCTCGGGGCCCGGGCCAGGAGCCACGGGTGGCGACCCAGGAGCGCCCGCAGCCGTGGCAGCGCCTCGTGCCACGACTCCCCCTCCGGCCGGCGCTCGACCTCGACCCGTACGCGCAGGCGCAGGCGACGTGGTCCCATGCGGCCTCACCCCCCGCGAGCCTATGCCCGCGCGGCCGATGGACCGACCTTCGGCGCTACGTCTGGGGCCGAATCGAGCGTGCGGTGGCGCTCAGCCAGGCCCGAAGCACGGCCTCGAGCGCCTGCGGCCGCTCCAGGCTCGGCAGGTGGGCAGCGCCGGCGATCGTCTCGAGGTGCGCGCCCGCAACCTCACGCGCCACGAGCTCGCATGCCTGGCGGATGGCGGGCACGTCCTCATCGCCGACGACGACCAGCGTGGGCACGCGGATCTCGTGCAGGCGTCCGATCGCGGTCCAGTCGGAGTCGGCGAAGGCGGCGCCGTTGTCGGGCCGGTCGGCGCGGGCGAGGAGCTCTCGCGCTCGGGCGAGGTAGGCCGCGTCCACCTGCTCCGGGTTGCGGCGCGGGCCGATGAGCCACGCCTTCTCCATGAGTGCGAGCGCCGCGGCCGGGTCATCGCGCGCAAACGCCGCCTCGGCGCCCTCGAGCATGGCGTCGACCGCGGGCGGGTTCTCCCCCTCGAAGCCAGGGACGCCGGTGCCGATGGCGACGAGGCGCTCGACCCGCTCATGATGCTCGATCGTGACCTGCAGGCCGACCGCTCCGGCGAACGAGCAGCCGACCAGGGTGGCCCGCTCGAGGCCGAGCGTGTCCATGATGCGCAAGACGTCGTCCGCGTAGCTGAACGGTCCCGGCACGTGGGCCGTGTCGCCGTAGCCGCGCCAGTCCCAGCGGGCGACCCGGAACTCGTACGGCAGCCAGACCCACAGGGGGTCCCACATGTGGCGCTCGGACACGCCGGCGTGCATGAGCAGAATCGCCGGCCCCTCGCCGGCCTCCTCGACCGTGACCGTGGCACCGCCGTCCAGGGCGACCCGGTGCTCCCGCATGCCGGTGGCCTCCCGCGACATCTTGATCTCGGAGCGTTCGCCGCGGCCGGCGCGTCCCGCGGTGCGCTTGCGCCTAGCGCCGGGACCGCGGCGTCGCGGGCACCGCGCTGCCGAGGGCGCGCACCAGGTCCTGCCAGAGCGCCTCGGGCTCCTCGAGGCCCACGGACAGGCGCAGGAGGCCGGCGTCGATGCCGCGGGCCGCGCGCACCTCGGGCGGCACGGGGGCGTGGCAGTGGCGCTCCATCACGCCGAGGATCGTGCGGGTCGAGCCCGAGCCGGGTCCGACGGCGATCTCCTCAAGCTGGGCGAGGACGGCGTCGCGCCGCTCCGGCTGGGCCAGGCGGAACGTGACGATGGCGCCGAAGCCGCCGTGCTGGCGCGCGATGCGCTCGTGGTCCGGGTGGCTCGGGAGGCCGGGGTAGACGGTCTCGGCCACGGCGGGGTGGCCCTCGAGGCGCGGCGCGAGCCACGCCGCCGTGGCCTGGCTGCGCGCGAAGCGCAGCGTGAAGGTGCTCAGGCCGCGCAGGGTGAGCCACGCCGGCTCGACCGATAGCGCGGTGCCCGTGGCGTTCTGAAGGAAGGCGAGCCGGCGCTCGAGGTCGGGGTCGCGCACCGCCACTGCGCCGGCCATAACGTCGCCGTGACCCGCGAGGTACTTCGACGCGCTATGCAGCACGAGGTCCGCGCCGCGCTCGAGCGGCCGCTCGAGCGCGGGGGTGACCAGCGTGTTGTCCACCCAGACCTGGAGGCCGCGCGCGTGCGCCCAGCGGCTCACGGCGGCGACGTCCGTGAAGCGCAGGAACGGGTTGGAGAGGTTCTCCACGAACACGGCGCGCGTGCGCTCCGTCGCGGCCGCCTCGACGGCCGCGAGGTCGTGGGTCGGCACATAGCGCGCGTCGACGCCGAGGCGCGCGAAGAGGCCGTCCAGGATGCGCGTCGTGCCGCCCTGGCAGTCCTCGGTGACGATGACCTCCTCGCCAGGCGAGAGGAGCAGGAGCACGCAGGTGATCGCCGCCATGCCCGACGCGAAGGCGAACGCCTGGGAGGCGCCCTCCATGCGCGCGATCTCCGCCTCCAGCGCCGCGCGGGTGGGGTTGCCGCTGCGCGCGTAGTCGTAGGGCCCGCCCGCCCGCTCGTCGTAGGTCACGGCCGGGAAGATGGGCGTGCCTACGTGGCCGTACGGTCCCAGGTCGCGGCGGCCGCTCACGAGGCGCGCTCCAGCGCCTGGTCCAGGTCGGCGAGGATGTCCTCGACCGCCTCGAGCCCGACCGACAGCCGTAGGACGCCCGTGTCGAGGCCCAGGCGCGCGCGCAGCTCGGGCGCGACGTCGCGGTGCGTCTGGTTGGCGGGGTGGGTGATCAGGCTCTCCGGGCCGCCTAGGCTCTCGGCATAGATGATCAGGTCCAGGGAGGCGATCATCTCGCGCACCGCCTCGGGTCGCGCCAGGCGGAAGGCGATGGTGCCGCCCGCGCCTGTCGCCTGGCGCTGGTTGAGGGCGTAGCCGGGGTCCTCGGGCAGCCCGGGGTAGTGCACCGCCGCCACGGCCGGGTGGCCCTGCAGGTGGCGCGCCACCGCTGCGGCGCTCTGCTCATGCCGGTCGAGGCGCAGCGTCAGGGTCTTCATGCCGCGCACCGTGAGCCACGCATCCATCGGCCCGAGCGCCGTGCCGAGGGCGTTCTGGTAGAGCGCGAGGCGCTCGCCCACGGCCGGGTCGCGCGCCACCGCGAGGCCGGCCACGAGGTCGTTGTGGCCGGCGATGTACTTGGTCGCCGAGTACACCGTGATGTCGGCGCCGAGGGCGAGCGGCCGCTGGCGAAGCGGTGTGAGAAAAGTGTTGTCGCGGTAGACGAC
>JAKASY010000194.1 GCA_021817625.1 Bacillota bacterium
CGGCCACGGCGCGCTCGAGGACGTCCAGGGGCCACTCCTCGATCGCCGGGGCCTCGCCCTCTCCCCCCTGTCCGCCGTCCCCCGGGCCCATGTCAGTGCGCCCGCGCGCCCAGGGCCTCACGCACGAGGCCGGCCACCTCCCAGGGCATGTGCGCGACGCGCGCCCCGGCGGCGGTGAGGGCCTTGGTCTTGGACTCGAGCGTGCCACGGCCGCGCTCGATGATGGCGCCGGCGTGGCCCATGCGCTTGCCGGGCGGCGAGGCGCGGCCGGCCAGGTAGGCCACGACGGGCTTGCGCATCTGCCGGACGTACTCGGCCGCAACCTCCTCGGCCGTGCCGCCGATCTCGCCCACGAGCACCACCGCCTCGGTGTCCGGGTCGGCCTCGAACATGCGCAGCACGTCCACCGGCGTCAGGCCGGCCACGGGGTCGCCGCCGATGCCGACCGCGGTGGTCTGGCCGATGCCCGCCGCCGTGAGCGCCCCGGCGATCTCGTAGGAGAGCGTGCCCGAGCGGGCGACGAGGCCGACGGGCCCCGGCGTGTAGATGTGGTTGGGCGGGATGCCCATCTTGCACGTGCCGGCCGAGAGGACGCCGAACGTGTTGGGGCCGATGACTGTCGTGCCCCGCCGCTCGGCGAAGGCCAAGAGCCGCATCGTGTCCTGCACGGGCAGGTGCTCGGGCACCATGACGAGGACCTTCACGCCGGCGTCGACCGCCTCGAAGGCGGCGTCGGTGGCGTAGCGCGCGGGCACGAACACGACGGAGGCGTTGGCCCCCTCCTTTTCCACCGCCTCGCGCACCGTGGCATAGATGGGCACGCCCTGCTCGGTCGAGCCCACCCGGCTGGGCGAGGTGCCGGCCACGACGCGGGTGCCGTACGCCAGCATCTGGCCGGTGTGGAACGCTCCCTGGTTTCCCGTGATGCCCTGCACCACAACCCGGGTGTCCTTGCCGACGAGAATCGCCATCAGCTGCGCCCCCCCGCGATGGCGACGACCTTCTCGGCCGCCGGCCCCATGTCCCGGAAGGCCTCGATGCCCGCGTCGCGCAGCATCGCCACCCCCGCCTCCTCGTTCGTGCCCGCAAGGCGCACCACCACGGGCACGGGGATGCCACGCGTGTCGCGCACCTGCAGGAGGGCGCGCGCGACGTCGTCGCAGCGCGTGATGCCGCCGAAGATGTTGATGAAGATCGCCTTGGGGTGCATGGACACGAGCACCTCCAGGGCCTTGGCCGTGGGCTCTACCGAGGCGCCGCCGCCGGCGTCGAGGAAGTTCGCCGGCCGGCCGCCGTAGAACTGGATGGCGTCGAGGGTGGCCATGGCCATGCCGGCGCCATTGGCCATCACGGCGATGTCACCGTCGAGCTCCACGTAGGCGAGGCCGATCTCCTTCACCCTGCGCTCGAGCTCCGTCCCCTCCTCCACCGCCGGCAGGTCGGGGTGGCGGTACTCGGCCGCCTCGTCCACGTTCAGGCGCGCGTCGCCCGCGACAATCGTCTGGTCGGGCCGCACCACGAGCGGGTTGATCTCCACGAGCTCGGCGTCGTAGCGCGTGTACACGTCGTACAGGCGCGAGACGACGTCGGCGAACTGGGCGGCCAGCTTGCCGCTCAGGCCGAGGGCCACGGCGATCTCGCGGCCCACGTAGGGGTAGGCGCCGACCGTGATGTCCACGTGGCGGCGCACGATGTCCGCGTCGGCGACGTCCTCGATCTCGACGCCGCCCTTGGCCGAGGCCATGATCAGGGGCCGCTTCACGGCGCGGTCGGTCGACACGGAGACGTAGAGCTCCTGGGCGACCTCGAGCTTGCCCTCGACGTACACGCGCTCGACCCGGTGGCCCTTGAGGTCCATGCCCAGGATGGCCCGGGCCGCCGCCTCCACCTCGTCGGGGGTGCGGCCGAACTTGATGCCGCCGGCCTTGCCGCGTCCGCCGACCAGGACCTGCGCCTTGACGGCCGCCTCCCCGATCCGCTCCGCCGCCGCCCGCGCCTGGGCGGGAGTGTCCGCTGCCTCGCCCGGCGCGACCGGGAGGCCGCTCTCTCGCAGGACTCCCTTGGCCAGGTACTCGTAGAGCTTCATCGGCCGGCCCCCAGGAGGCCGAGCGACTGGAGCGGGCCGCGCACCGAGGCCACCGACGTCTTGAACGCCTGCGCCTCCTGGGGCGTGAAGTCGACCTCGAACACCCGCTCGACGCCGCCCTTGCCGACGAGCGCCGGCACGCCCACGTAGATGTCGCGCTCGCCGTACTCGCCGTCCAGATGGGCGACGACCGGGATGACGCGCCGCTTGTCGCGCAGGACAGCCTCGGTCATGGCCGCGATCGCCGCGCCGGGCGCGTAGAAGGCGCTGCCCGTCTTGAGCAGGCCGACGATCTCCCCGCCACCGGTGCGCGTGCGCTGCACGATGGCCTCGATCGTCGCCTTGTCGAGGAACTTCTCGAGCGGCATGCCGCCGATCGAGGAGTAACGCACGAGCGGCACCATGTCATCCCCGTGCCCGCCCATGACGAACGTGAACACGTCCTCGACCGAGACGCCCGCCGCCTCGGCGACGAACGTCCGAAAGCGGGTCGAATCGAGCACGCCCGCCTGGCCGAACACCCGTCCGTACGGCAGGCCGGTGACCTTCTGCACGGCGTAGGTGAGGACGTCCACGGGGTTCGTGAGGACGATGTACACCGCTTCCGGCGCCACCTTGAGCGCCTCCTTGGCGACCGAGGCGACGATCTCGTAGTTCACCCGCAGGAGGTCGTCCCGGCTCTGCCCGGGCTTTCTCCCCACGCCCGCCGTGGTCACGACGACGTCCGCGCCGCGCGCCAGGCCGTAATCGCCGCCGCCTTTGACGCGTACGTCGAGGCCCTCAATCGGCATGGCCTCGTACAGGTCGAGGGCCTTGCCCTCGGCCAGGCCCTCCGCCACGTCGAGGAGGACGACGTCCGCCAGCTCCTTCGCCGCGATCCAGTGTGCCGCCGCAGCGCCCGTGGCGCCCGCCCCGAGCACGGCCACCTTCGCCCGTCCGGAACGCATGAATGCACCTCCCAAGGGACCCTTGCCCGCCGGTGCCCGCGCTCAGACGCGCGCGCCCAGTCGCTCCATCCGCTCCACGACCGCCCGCCCGAAGGCCGAGCTCGACACCTCAATGGCGCCCTCCAGCTGGCGGGCGAGGTCGTAGGTCACGACCTTGTCCCCGACTGCCGCCGCCATGCCCTTGCGCACGAGCTCCGCCGCCTCCTGCCAGCCGAGGTGCTCGAACATCATCGCCCCTGACAGGATCACGCTGCCCGGGTTGACCTTGTCCTGGCCGGCGTACTTGGGCGCGGTGCCGTGCGTGGCCTCGAACAGGGCGACCGTGTCGGAGAGGTTCCCGCCCGGTGCCATGCCGAGCCCGCCCACCTGGGCGGCCAGAGCATCGGAGATGTAGTCGCCGTTCAGGTTGGGCGCCGCGATCACGTCGTACTCCTGCGGCCGCAGGAGGATCTGCTGGAACATGTTGTCGGCGATCCTGTCCTTGATCACCACGACGCCCTCGGGCGCGGCGCCGGAGAGGTCGGCTTCGGCCGCCACGCGGCCGGCAAACTCGTCGCGCGCAAGCTCGTAGCCCCAGTCGCGGAAGGCGCCCTCGGTGTACTTCTGGACGTTGCCCTTGTGCATGAGCGTGACGCTCCTGCGCCCGTGGTCGAGGGCGTACTGGATGGCGCGCCGCACCAGCCGCCGCGTGCCGCCGCGAGAGATGGGCTTGATCGTGATGCCGACCGGCGAGGCGGGGATGCGGGCCTTCATCTCGTCGCGCAGGAACGCGGCGAGCCGCTCCACCTCGGGCGTGCCCGCCGCCCACTCCACGCCAACGTACACGTCCTCCGTGTTCTCCCGGAAGATCACCATGTCGACCATCTCCGGGTGGCGGACGGGGGCGGGGGTGCCGGGCACCCAGGCGACCGGCCGCACGCAGGCGTAAAGGTCGAGCTCCACCCGGAGGGCCACGTTGAGACTGCGGAAGCCTCCGCCCACGGGCGTGGTCAGCGGTCCCTTGATCGCCACGCCGTGGCTCGCGATCGCGTCCAGCGTGGCCTGCGGCAGAATGTTCCCAACCTGGGCCTGGGCCTTCTCACCGGCGAGCACCTCGAGCCACTCGACCCGCCGCTCGCCGCCGTATGCGATGCTCACCGCCGCGTCAAACACGGGCTGCGAAGCCCGCCAAATGTCCGGTCCGGTGCCGTCTCCTTCGATGTAGGGGATCACCCTCGTCTGCGCCATGCCGACGCCTCCTCCGTCCTCGCTCGGGCGCACGGGGCTACGCTGGACGGCGCGCTCGAAACAGCGCCCCCCGCCCTGGACCGCTCGCCCAGGCCAGTGTACCGATCCCTCTCCGGCAGGGTCAACGCGCGCGGAGGCTACCGGCCGGGCCCAGCCCCACCGTCGCCGCCGGCCGCCGTCTCATCGACGATGGTGCGCATCTCGAGGCGCAGGCGCTCGACCTCCTCCTCGAGGCGGCGCGTGCCCACGGCTGTGCGGGCCACGTAGCCGATGAGGACGGCAAAGGCCGCCAGGTAGCCGAAGAACAGGTAGGTCAGCGCGACTTTCTCGGGCACGTCGACACCTCCAGCGCTTACTCGTAGCGGGCGCGCAGGGCCACCCGCATGGACTCGAGCGCATCCCGCGCCGTCTCCTGGCGGACCCGGATGCGCAGGACGTAGATGTAGAACGCCGACACCGCGCCGAGCATCGCGAACATCGCCAGGAGCATCGTCGGCGTCATCGCGAAGCTCCCGTTCTGCTCAATCACGGGGTGGATGCTGCGCCACCAGCGGGTAGACAGGAAGACGATCGGCACGTCCACGAAGGAGATGATGCCGACGATCGAGGAGACCATCGCCCGGCTCTCGGGTCGTGGGATGCCGCTGCGAAGCACGAGGTAGGCGGCGTACACGAACCACATGACCAGGGACGTGGTGAGGCGGGGATCCCAGGTCCACCAGGTGTTCCAGGCCACGCGCGCCCAGATCGAGCCTGTGATCAGGATGCCGGTCGTGAACACCGCGCCGATCTCGGCGCTGGCCGCCGCCCAGCGGTCGACGCGCAGGTCGCGCCGCCAGACGTAGAGGATCGAGCCGGCCCAGTTCACGAGAAACGCCAGGCCGGCAAGCCATGCCACGGAGACATGGATGTAGAAGATGCGCACGGTGGCCCCGAGCACCTGGGCGTCGGGCGAGTGGATGA
>JAKASY010000195.1 GCA_021817625.1 Bacillota bacterium
ATCTGACATGAACCAGGCTTGGTTAAAGGCCGTGAACCAGCTTAGGAGGGCCACCAGGTACTTGGAGTGGGTCGGGTCGGAGTAGTACCAGCTGCCCGACGCCCCGTACGTGATCGCGGTGTGGTGGAGCATGACGAGGGCGACGACGCCGGCCCTGAGGTGGTCGAGGTAATAGAGGCGGGCGGGTGACGCCTCGGGGCGGGCGGATGCATCGGTGCGGGCCACGACCCCGGCCGGGGTGCTCGGGAGGACGGTCTCCACGCCTTCATCGCCTCGCTGTTCGAGCCGCCTACCCGCTCGGAATCTTGTGCATGCCCGCGGTCGCGGGGAAGGGGAGGCATCCCCCCTCCGCTACGTCCCTCGCCCGCGCTGGCGCACGGGGTCCAGGCCCTTGGGCAGCCGCCCGGCCTGGGCCAGGGCCTGGCGGAGGAGGAACTCGATCTGCGCGTTCGTGCTGCGCAGCTCGTCGGCTGCCCAGTGCGCCAGGGCGTCGTGGACGGCCGGGTCGAGCCGGAGCAGGAGGCTCTTGCGCTCAGCCACGGGCCATCACCCGAGCCTCCTCACTGGTAGAGCGTTCCGGTGTTGATGACCGGGTCGGTGGCCCGCTCCGAGCACAGGACGACCAGGAGATTGGAGACCATGGCCGCCTTGCGCTCCTCGTCCAGCTCCACGACGCGGCGCTCGGCAAGGCGCTCGAGGGCCATCTCGACCATGCCCACGGCGCCGTCGACGATCACCTGGCGGGCCGCCACCACGGCGTCGGCCTGCTGGCGTTGGAGCATGGCGCGTGCGATCTCCGGGGCGTACGAGAGGCGGCTCAGCCTGGACTCGATGATGCGGACGCCGGCGGGCGTTACCCGCGCGGCGATCTCCGTCGCGAGCTCGCCGGTGATCTGCGCCACGTTCTCCCGCAGGGAGGGCTTGTCTCCGTGCCGGCTGTCGTAGGGGTACTGCGTGGCAATGTGGCGCACCGCGGTCTCCGCCTGGATGCCCACGAAGTTCGCGAAGTCGTCGACGTCGTACATGGCCCTGGCCGTGTCCTCGACCTGCCAGACCACCACGGCGGCGATCTCGATCGGGTTGCCGTCGGCGTCGTTGACCTTCTCCGCGGCGGTCTCGTGGTTGCGCAGCCGCGTCGAGATCGCCCGCCGCCGCGTGAACGGGTTCACCCAGCGAAGGCCCGGCGTCCGCATCGTGCCGACATAGCGGCCGAACAGCTGGACGACGCGCGCCTGGCCTGGCACCACCTGCGTGAGCCCGGCGAGGATCAGGCCGGCGAGGATGAGGAGGAGAACCCCCTCACGGACGGGGAGCACCGGGCCGGCGCCGGCGATGAGACCCTTGCGAGCCAGGGTCTCGAGAGCGAGCGCCAGCGCTAGGAGGCCGACGACGAGAATGGGCAGGCCGGGCCAGTCGTTCACCAAGCGCTCCTTCGCGAGCTCCGGGTGTGGACTGCTTGAGGGCCGAGCTGCCGCGGAACCGCGTGTGTCCATGTCACCGACTCCCCCGTCCTTGGCGCATTGGACCATGGGTCAGACGATCCTTGCCCTGTTGACTACTCCCAGCGAAACATCCGAATCGCGAGCGCGCCGAACACGAGCAGGTAGGCGGCCAGCACGAGCAGCGCCCAGGTCGGCGGGAAGGTGCCGGCGAGGGCCGCCTGCAGGGACTGCACCGAAGCGCTCAGAGGAGTGTAGTTGCCGAAGTTGGCGAGGCCGGATGACATCGAAGCGCGCGGCACCCACATGCCGGCGAAGAACATGGAGAGGAAGAAGACGAACGCGCCGGCGAAGTACGCGGCACGCGAGCTCGGCATGACGGCCGCGATGAACAGGCCAAGGCCGAACAGGGCGCCGAGCGACAGCACGACCGTCACGAGCATGCCCGCCGGGTCGACGCTGGCGTGAAACCCCAGAAACCTCGTGCTGCCGAGGGTCAGGATGGCGAGGGACAGCACGGCGATGCCCAGGTTCACGAGGACCTGGGCCGAGAGCAGCCACGCGGGAGTCACCGGCGTCGTGGCGAGGCGTCGGAGGATGCCGTGCTCACGGTAGCCGGTGAGGACGCTGGGGAGGCTCCACAGGGCGACCGCGGCTATGGCGAAGGCTAGGAGGATGGGCACGTAGAGATCGAACCGGGTTGAGCCGCCCAGGGCAGGCTCGGGTACCTGGAACTTTGGCAGGCGCCCGAACGCGACCAGCAGGAGAAGCGGAAGCGCGAGCCCGAGGAACACGCCAATCGGCGCCCGAACCGCCACACGCGCCTCGTTCACGAGAATCCTGCCAAACGCGGCGCCTGGCACGCCGGCATGGGGCTGCCCTAGCTCGACGGCCATCAGTGCATCGCCTCCGACCCGCGGTCGAAGTGGTGGCCGGTAAGACGGAGGAAGGCGTCTTCCAGGGTCTTCGCCTCGATCGTGAGGTCGTCCGCCCGCACGCCCGCGTTGGCCAGTCCCAGCACGACGGTGTTGACCAGGTCGCCGCGGCCGCTGACGACGAGCCTCGATCCGTCGTGGGTCACGCTCGCGACACCGGGCAGGCCGGACAGCAGCCCGTCGTCGAAGGGCGCCGACGGCACAAAGCGGACGCGCGTGCTGTCGGCGCCCGACTCCGCCAGTCGCGCGGGCGTGTCAATGGCCACCACCCGCCCCTGGTCGATGAGCGCCACGCGGTCGCACAGGCGCTCGGCCTCCTCCATGAAGTGCGTGACGAGAAGCAGCGTGGCGCCACGGTCGCGCACGCCGCGGATGAGGTCCCACACGTCGTGCCTTCCCTGTGGGTCGAGCCCGGCCGTCATCTCGTCGAGGACGGCCAGCCGGGGTTGGCCGATCAGCGCAACCGCCAGGGACAGGCGCTGCTTCTGGCCGCCCGACAGGCTCCGATAGTAGCTGCCCCTCTTGTCGGCCAGCCCCAGTGCCTCGATCAGGTCCTCCTGCACCGGGCTCCAGTAGAACGATCGAAACATGTCCACGATCTCGTGCACCTTCAGCTGGTCGGCGAACGCGGCGGTCTGCAGCTGCACGCCCACCACGGAGTGCAGCGATGCGCGGTCGCGGCCCGGGTCCAGCCCGAGCACGCGGATCGTTCCTCGATCGGCCCGGCGGACCCCTGTGATGCACTCCACCGTGGTGGTCTTGCCCGCGCCGTTCGGCCCGAGTATGCCGAAGATCTCGCCCTCCTCGACGCGGAGGGACACGTCCTGAACCGCGACTGTCGAGCCGTACCTCTTGCCGAGGCCCGCGACATCGACCGCCGGAGCGCCCTCATGACGGGAGGCTGCTGGCTGTGCCATATGCACTCCTCCTCCGCGGTGGCTCCGCACCGGCCGGCAACGCTGCCGCTGCGAGCCCGTCGAACAACCGACCCTGGTACCATCAGAATGATATCACTCTGATAGAGACTGGCAAGGCCGCTTGCGCCCAGAGGCGATAGAGGGGGGCAGGCGGGTCCGCGGGCTTTGCCCGTCGGGTGGCCCAAGCCGTGCGGACTGCACCCGGTGGCCAGCGAGTGCGCCCGAAGGTGCCGCTTCTGGGCTGCGTTGGGTTGGCCCCCGCGCACATGGGCTGGCCGAGCCGCTCGGGCAGCCTGACTGCTCGCGCATCTTCGTCGACCGCACCCGGCGCAAGAGGGCCCGGGGACCGCCCGGAGATTGCAGGGCGCCCGGCGTCGGTGCGTTCGACCCACCGACCGGGGCCCTTCGGCCCTGGGCCATGCGGCCCCCTCGGCCTAGGCTGGCGGCGAGACGGCCCGCCGGCTGCCTCGAGGGGGTCGCGAGGATGCGCGTGGAGCTGCCGGTCACCCAGGATCCTCCGGACCACGGCCGCGCCCTGCTGCGCGACGGCAGGGCGACCGAGGTGCGCCCCGTCGGGGAGGACGACCGCACGGCCCTGCGCGAGTTCTTCGCGCGCGTCTCCGACCACGCCCTTGCCGACCGCATCCACCGGCTCGGATTCGACCCCGCTCGACATGTGTGCCTCGGCGTGTGGACCGGGACGGGAGAAGACGTCCGTCTGATGGCGGTCGGCTCCTATGAGTTTCCCGGTCCGGAGGACAAAGCGCCCGAGGTCGTCCTGGCCGTGGCCGACGGCCTTCACGGCCGCGGTCTCGGAACGATCCTCCTGGAGCGCCTCGTGGCCATCGCGGGCGCGGCCGGCATTGGCGTGCTGGATGCCCACGCGACGGGCGACGGCGCGCGCATGCTGGAGGTGCTGCGCGACAGCGGCTTCGCGTACACGGTCAGGCGGGGCGGCCGTGGGCTACATTGCCGGATCGAAACGGCGGTGGGCGATGCCGGCGCGCATCGGGTCGACGAGCGGGACCGCCTGGCCACGATTGCCTCGCTGACAGCCCTTCTGCGGCCCGCGAGCGTGGCCGTGGTCGGCGCGTCGGAGAGGGGCGACGGTCTCGGTCGGCGCCTTCTGGACAACCTCCTGGCCAACGGGTTCACGGGCCGGATCTACCCGGTCCATCCGCATGCGCGGCGCGTCGCCGGGACGACGGCGCACCCGACCGTCGAGGCGCTCCCGGAAGCCGCGGATCTCGTGGTCGTTGCCGTCCCGGAGCCGGCCGTGCCGGGCGTGGTGGACAGCGCCGGGCGAAGGGGCGCCCGCGTGCTGGCGGTGATCACCGCCGGATACGGGGAGAGCGGCCCGGAAGGGCGGGCGCGCCAAGAGGAGCTGGTCGCCCAGGCGCGCGGCTACGGTATGCGCGTGCTCGGGCCCAACTGCCTCGGCGTGATCAACACCGCGCGCGACGTGCGCATGAACGCCATCTTCGCGGCGGCCGACCCGCTTGCGGGGGCGGTGGCCCTGGGCTCCCAGAGCGGCGCCCTCGGTGTCACCCTGCTCGACTACGCGCGCGCGCAGGGCCTGGGCATCTCCAGCTTCGTGAGCCTCGGCAACAAGGCGGACATCTCGGGCAACGACCTTCTGCAGTACTGGGAGGACGACCCCGAAACCGGCCTCATCGTCCTGTACCTCGAGTCGTTCGGGAACCCGCGCCGGTTTGCCCGCCTGGCCCGGCGGGTGGGCCGGCAGAAGCCCATCCTGGTCGTGAAGGCGGGCCGGAGCACGGCGGGCGTGCGAGCGGCCGGCTCCCACACCGCAGCCCTGGCGGCGAGCGACACCGCGGTCGAGGCGCTCTTCCGACAGGCTGGCGTCATCCGCGCGAACACCCTCGAGGAGCTGTTCGACGTGGCCGT
>JAKASY010000196.1 GCA_021817625.1 Bacillota bacterium
GGCAAGGAGATCTGCGGGGTCTGCGTCCAGCTTTCCAGCGGAGGCCTTGATGCACGCTTCCCATATGGACGCCGCACTCACAAACACGGCCTCTGCTGACTCGATCTCCCGACGAGCGGCGGCGCCGAGGCGAGGTGCGTCGGCAAGACACCAGAGGTACACATGGGTGTCTAGGAGCAGGCGCATCAGTCGCCCTCAAATGCCCGAAGGATCTCGTCCGGCAGAGGCGCGTCAAAGTCGTCCGCGATCGAGATCTTGCCGCGAAGGACACCGAAGGTGCGCCGACGTCGCGTCTCGCCAATCGGAACGAGACGCGCCACTGGCCTGCCCGCCTTGGCAATGGTGACCTCCGCGCCGGTGGAGACATACTCCAAGAGGCGCGACAAGTTGGTCTTGGCCTCATGGATGTTCACCGAGCGCATGGCACACCTCCAAGTAAACTTAGTTTAGTTTGGTTCAACCGGAACCGCAAGTTCCGTAATTTCCCCGGGCTGGGGTACGGACGGTTGGCGCGCTCGGCAGGGTAGGGCGGCGACGGCATCAGGTACCACCTGCGACAGGGACAGCCCAGCGAAGCGAGTCTCTTCGCGAAGGCGTGACGCGAGCTCGTCGCGTCACGCGTGCGCGGCTCTTGAGGGAGCAGACATGTGCGGCACGACGCCGTCCGAGGGCCGTCGACGTCACGAACTCAGTCCGTTGGCGTCCACACGAGTTAGTCGTCGTAATGGAACCGGCAGCTTGCAACGCGGATCTCCTGGTCGACGACCTTGTACACGAGGCGGTGCTCCTGGGTGATGCGGCGCGACCAGTAGCCGTGCAGACCGTACCCGAGCGCTTCCGGCTTGCCTATGCCTTGATTGCCTGATCGCTGGATGTCCTGGATCAGAACGTTGATGCGACGCACGATCTTCCGATCCTGCTGCTGCCACCACAGGTGGTCGGCCCACGCGTCTTCGTCCCAGACGATCTTCACTCGACGAGATTGTGAGCGACTCCTTGACCGCGCTCGAGCCGCTCGATCGAGTTGAGGAGTCGCCTAGCGTTCGCTGGGTTCCGCAGGAGATAGGCGGTCTCCTTGAGCGACTCGTAGTCGTCGAGCGCGACCATCACGACCGGGTCGTGGCCGGCTCGGGTGATGACGATCTCCTCCCGATCATCCACGACTGCGTTGAGGGTCTCGGCATACTTGGCCCTCGATTCCGTGTAACTCATCGTCCTCACGTCAAGCCCTCCTACACGTACATGATATTGTACGTCGCCGTCGCCGGTCAACCTGGCGGAGTTCTCATTGAATGCGCCATCGACGACTGTGCCCACCGTCTGCGAGCGAGCCGTAGCGTCGGCACCCTCGCCACCGACGGCATGGCCCCTTAACGAGACCGCAGGCAACGGATGCCGGAAGACTCCGTATGGGCATGACCCCGTTAAGCAGAACACGTACGGTTGCCCGCGGTGAGGGCCGGCGGTGAAGGGGTGATCGATAGGACAAACGTGGAGGCTGTCTCCGGCCAGGCGCATGAGCCCGCGCACAGTCCCACAGGGCACGACCCTGGAGCCAGAAACGGCCGAGGTCGACCCCTCGCAGTATGCAAGACCGGACGAAGGAATGTCAGCGCTCGACGCCGCCAGCCATGAGAGGGCGAGTCTTCAGCCTGCGGCGGCGATCCCTCCAAGGCCAGGGCAGGCAAGCGGCCGGGCCTGAAGCATCCCACCTCCATCGAGCGACACCTCAAAGGCGCCCGGTGTGCCCCAGCTTGCACGTATGAGGTCGACCCACGCCCGCCTTACGCCTGCTCGCACGTGCCCCTGCGCTCTGCACGTTACCCTGCCAGACCGAAAGCCATGAAATCATGCGTCCGAGCGAGCCTGAGCAAGATTGTGCCGGAATCCGCAGAGAGGAGGTCACGGGTTCAAGTCCCGTCTTCAGCTCCAGTCGTATCAAGGGCTTGCCGCCTCGGCATTGCTAGCGCCACCCGAAGTGTGCTCACTTTCGTGCTCACCGGGTGGTGCTTTTTCTTGTCCAAGGGCCCATCCGAGCAACGGGTCATGCCGCGTTCGCCGCCGAGGTGCGACGGAGCCGCTTTGCCTGCCTGCCGGCGTATAATACCCTGATGTTACGAGGGGGCGAGACTCGTGCAAGCAGGCAGCCGCCGGTACCATGTGGTCCTCCATCGCGACGACGAGGAAGGCCTGTGGTGGCTCTCCGTGCCGGCGCTTCCTGGGTGCTTCACTCAGGCCAAGTCGGTGGACGAGGTTCTAGCACGGGCGAGCGAGGCCATCGCGGGCCACCTGGCCGCGTTGGAGGAGCTTGGCGAGGCCGCACCTGAAGAGGGATCGGTCATGGTCGGCGAAGTAGAAGTCCACTCCCACGCGGGATGAGTCGACTGCCGCGTGTGACAGGGCGCCAGATGGTGGCAGCGTTGGGCAAGCTCGGCTTTGCCACGGTCAAGGTGACCGGAAGTCACGTGCATCTCAAGCGCACCGCCACACCGGGCCTTGTGACTGTGCCCGTGCACGCTGGGGAAACGCTGGCACCCGGGTTGGTGCGAAGCATTCTGCGGCAAGCGGGCGTATCCGATGAGGAGTTCGTGACTCTCTTGTAGTCGCGCCAAGCGTCTCGGAATTGCTGCGGTGACCGACAGGGCTGCCACGCGAAGGTCAATGGGAGGGCTCGGCGGGCACCGGGGGCCGCTGTGTTCAGGCTGTGCTCACCTGACCGTGTCAAGGCATCGCGCCGTGGCTTTCGGCATGATGGCCCCCGGCGCGTCGCCCGCTCTCAGCGTGCCTGGACGTTACTCCCTGTGCTCGGGCGTTCATGGGACCAGCTTCATCGTAAACGGGAGGTCAGCCCACGTCGCCGCCGCTCGATGCGGCCGTACGAGTACCACTCCTGCCGCGTGCGTGCGCTGCGACCGCCGCACTGGTCGGGGTGCTCGGGCACATTGGTGGTGACATGGATCAGCAGGCGTGTTATCTGTCCACAAAGTCCATGGCAGTGCCACCCGCGGCAAAAGGACCCCGATCGCAGCCGCTGCGGTCGGGGTTCGGCACCGCTTGCACGGCCTACGGCTTAGGAGCCTCCCCGGCCACCCGCCTCAGGACCAGCGGAAGGTGGATAAGATCCGCCAGGCCAGGGCCGCGTCGTGCTGCGGCACAGTGATCGTCACCGTGAACGTGCCCTGTCCCGGCGGCACGCACGCCAGCTCGACCCGCAGGTACCGGCGTCCGGCTTCGCGGATCGTCTGCGACCAAGCCACGGTGTGGTCATCGAGCCACCGCAAGCGGCCGGCGTGTGGTACCACGTCCACCGGCGTATCTGGCCCCTGGACGAAGCCGAGAATGTTCATCGAGGCGGGCGTGCTCGCGCCCGACAGCCACACCGTGATTCTCTCTCGCCCGTTCCCGGGAGCAACGACCTTGATTCCGTAGCAACTGCCGCAGGGCAGGTGATGCACGGCCCACGCCGCCGGCACGTCGATCACCGGCGGAAAGGTGGAGCGGAAGGCGACGACCCTGAAACCCGTAAGACGTGGAACCGGCCTAGGCTCAAGGCCAGAAACCGCCCGCCCGTTCACAATCAGGCCCTCATCGGACCAGTAGGCTCCGTGCTGGCCGACGCGGTAACGCCGCACGGTTTCAAGTCGCCCGTCGCGCACCCGCGCCACGATCTCGACGCCTGCGGCCGACGCTGCGGGAGACCCCATCCCCGCGGACCGGAACACGGCGACGAAGCCTCGACGCACCACCGGCACGCCCATTGACGTCGCGGACTTGGCTGGCACGTTCAACAGGGTGCGTACGCCATCAGGGTGGCGGTAGCTCACGAGGAGCACGACAGCAGAGCCGTCCGGTAGGGTGCCGTCGATCACCGCCACGCCGTCACCGCCGTCCGCCAAGCTGGCGCGCGTCACGTCCGCCGGCAGGGTGATCAACCGCGTGGCGCCTTGGGCCGCGTTCCGCCCTGATCGCGTGCCCGCGCCCAGAGTCTCGTAAAGGAACCATGGCGCTTTGCCGCTTCGCCCCAGCGGGAGCGGCGGCGCGAGCCAAAGGAGACGGTCAGGCAACTGGACCGCGCTCACGGAGGGGCCGCGGTTCAGCCAGGCGCCCGGTTCGCGGAGGTACCACCCGTCGCCGAACGGCACTGTGACGCAGTCCTGGCGCGACGCGGTGGCAATGTCCGGTAGGCGCATCGCCGAAGGGCACCGAGGGCCGGTCGGCGCCGCAGCGCCTACCGGCCCACCGACCGCGGACATCGGCAAAACCAATGCCAGTGCGGTGCATGCCACAGCCGCAAACCGCCACGCCCGCAAGGTGTTCACCTCCCGAGTCCGGGCCCATAGGCCCACCCTCAAGGTGTTCGCCGCGTGTGGCACGGGTCCACCCACTGCGATGGTATCAGTGCAAGTCGGGGCCCCCGCATGCGGGCTCCGCATTAGCCTTTGGGCGCAGCAGCTTGTCGTCACCCAGCAATGGGAAACCGGCGAGGTCCGCTGGACCCAGCTGCCGCCGTGGGGCCAAGCCGAAGTACCGTCGCGTCACGCCACCATCCTCACGCCCTACACGAGCCACTTGACCGAGGCCGGTTACGGTCGTGGCACTCGGAGCGTATACCGGCGAGTGGCTAAGCAGTTCCTGCAGTATCTCGACCGTGCCGGGGTGCCGGCCTTCGCAGCCGTCACCTTGGGGGATGTCAGCCGGGTTATCCCGGCGGCGGGGGCGGTCTACCAACCAACCAGCATGCGCACGGTGCTGTCGGCGTTGCGCCACTTCCTCGTCTGGGCCGGCGGGACGCACGTCGTCACCCAGGACCTGACGTCACGTCCCCCGCAGTGGCGGCCGCAAGACGGTGGTGGTGCCCGCCCTCACCGCTGTCGAAGAGCAGCGTCTCCTCACCACCTTTGAGCGGAGGACGGCGATCGAGCGGCGGGATTATGCGATCTTCCTTTTGGCCTTGCGCCTGGGCTTGCGGGCGGGCGACATCGTCCGCCTGCAATGGACCGACCTCGACTGGCGGCGCCAGACTCTGACCGTGGTGCAGCAAAAGACGAAGCGGCGCTTGACCACGCCCTTGCTGGCCGACGTCGGAAACGCCATCATCGAGTACCACCTGCACGGCCGTCCGCCGTCGGATTCCCCTTGGTGTTTCTCCGCAGCAGGGCCCCTTATTGGCCGC
>JAKASY010000197.1 GCA_021817625.1 Bacillota bacterium
TCCACGCCCAGGAGCTCAACTCCGACCAGGAGCACCTTTGCCCAGAGGTCGATGACGATGCCCTTCTCCAGGATGCGGTCGAGGACTTCCACCAGGCTGGCACCGCCGAGACTGGTCTTGACAGCCACGGTAGCAAGCACCTCCCCATCGATCTCGGTACCCATGGCGGCGGGTTGGACCGCCGCCCGGCCATACCTATGTCCCACTCGGACAGGGGGTGCAGACATCCCAACACCTCGACGGCGGCCGCCGACGCGGACGGCAGATGCCGTCGAGGCGCGCAGCCACGCCTGGCCCCGCACATGTCCCGGTGACGGCGAGCGTCGAGCCCCACGGCCGCCAGCCGCCGCACGGTGGGCCCGCGGTGGCCGCGCGGCCGGGCATGACCCGACGTGGGCGGCTAGCGTGTGCCCGCCGCCGTCGCGTCGACGTGTCGGTGCAGGTGCTCGTGCACCTGCGCGGCCAGTCGCTCCCACGTCCAGTCGGCAGCGCTGCGCTCGCCCGCGCGCGCAAGGTCACGCGCCCACTCGGGACGGGCCAGGAGGGTCTCCACCGCTTCGGCCAGGAGCCCTGGCGAGCGCGCCGGCACGATCAGGCCGTTGCGTCCGCTTTCGACCAGGTCGTGCACGCCGCCCGCGTCGGCCGTGACCACCGGGGTGCCGCACGCCATCGCCTCCAGCACAGGCAGCCCGAGCCCTTCGAACCAGGAGGGGAAGAGAAATATGTCAGAGCGCCGGTAGCAGTCAGCCATGGCCGCGTCGTCCGGCGCCACCCAGAGGTCGTACGCACCTTGGACGTCCTCGACCGGCCCCTCCGGCATCGCCACCGCCACCCGCACGTCCGGGTGGCGCGCGCGCACGACCGCCATGGCAGCCCAGAATTCACGGTTGCCCTTGAACACGTAGCCGCGCGACGCCGGGCGGGCGATCGCGAAGATGCGTGGGCCTTTGCGGCTCAGGGGCGGCACTCGCCCGGCCGAGCGGTAGACCGCGTGGTCGACGCCGGGCTGGACGATGCCCACCGGGGTCCTCCCGGTCGCGCCCGTCACCATCGCCGCAAGCCAGCGGGAGATGGCGAGGACCGGCACCGGCAGCCGATAGGTGGCAACGGCGGCCTCCCACTCGGGGATGAGGAGCGGCTCGAAGCTGAGGCTGAGGCGAAGGCAGCGGGGACCGTAACGCGCGTAGGCGGAGGCCGAGGTCATCCAGTAGTTCGGGAGGGCGACGTCGCCCTCGGGCAGGTACTCTGGTCTGAGGGAGGGCACGCGCAGCAGGCGCGAACGCAGGGCGTACGCCACCGGCTGTCCCTCGGGCACCACCATGGCGACGTCGACGCCGAGGTCGGTCAACCCGTTCGCGAGCTCGGCGAGAAACCGGCAGCCGCCCCCGATGTGCAGGCTGACGTTCGGGATGACCACCCGCAGCGGCCGCCGCTGGCAGCGCGGGCACGGAGGCACGGCCCTTAGGCTCCCAGGTCGGTTGCGTTCATTGCTCGACCAGCTCTGCGATGCGCCCACCCCCTCCACCGCCGGCGGATCGGATGCCGGCCCGCCGTCAGGTCCGCCTCGCCACGCCAAGCCACTCGAGATGCTCGGGCACGCGCACGGTGACGAGGCGCACCAGGTCGCGGGCATCGAGCACCGGCCTCTGCCAGCGTCCAGCCAGCTCGAGCACAAGCGCCGGCGTGCGCCTGCCTGCGTCCACCAGGGCGACGTCGAAGCCTGAGGGGTCAACCGACGCACCCGCGGCGCCGTCCTCGAGCACGATGCTGCGCAGCTCCGCCAGTCCGTGGCCCGCCACCCGCGCGAAGTCGCTATCTAGCGCGTCCCGGCGGTCGCACACGAAGAGAAGCCGGACGGGCGGCACCCGTGCGGCCAGAACCCGCGCAAGCCGCACGCCTCTCGGCGACGCCAGACGCGTGGTGCTCCGGGCCACGACCAGCGTGCGGCCCAGGGGGCGCCAGGCGAGCAGGGGCGCGGGCGGGCGGTCGGGCACGAACGGCACGCCCACGACGTCGGGCAGGCGGGCCCGGGTCGCGACCCATGTCTCCTCGGGTCCGTCGGAGACGCTGACGTAGGTGAACGAGCGGCCACGCGCCACCGCGTCCGCAAGGGCGGCCAGCCAGTCGTCGGCGCAGTCGAGGCGGCGGGCGCCGCCGTCGACAAGGCGCAGGCCCTCCGCCGCGCACTCGTTGGGGTCGAGACCGAGCGCCAGGCCCTCACCGCCCCGCCACAGCCGGGTCAGCGTGTCCTGGTAGCCCACCTGGACGGGGAGGGAGACGCGCTCCTGGAATGCCGACAGGTCCGCCAGGACGTTCGGCCGCCAGGCACCGGCGAGGTCCCTCACGCCGACGGCTAGCTCGTCGCCCGCCCGACCGATGTCGAGCGCGACCCGTGCGAGCCGCCGGGCAATGCCTGCGCAGATGGGCACGGACGCCGCCCCGGCCGCCACGAGCGCGAGGTCGAACCGCATGCCCTCCAGGCGGGCGAGCACACCGTCCGCGGCGGCGATGCCGGCGACCGGCGCGACCGGTGCCACGTCGGCCACTCCGCCCGCGCGCAGGGCATCGCACACGCGCTCCGCCTCGTTGCCGACCACCACCACGGCGCGTCGCTCCGGGCCAAGCACCAGTCGCTCCAGCCAGCCCCCGGCGTGCAGGGCGGCGCCGGCTGTGGAATCGGCCACCAGCACCCGGCCGAGATCCACGCCTTGTCGGGTTAGCGCATGGACTGCAGTCGCCTGGGCCACGAAGTGCCGGCTCACGGGCAGGCCCAGCGCGTCCGCCTGCCGCACCGCCGACACGAGGCGCTGACGGTCCTCCTCGAGGCTCTGCACGCTGTCCACCCGGTACCCGGCATTGGCGAAGGCGGCCAGCGGCACGGGGACGACGAACGGATTGAGCAGCTCGGCGGCGCCCATGCGCAGGGCATACGCCTCGGTGTCGCCTACGCTCGCGAGCGCGAACCCCCGGCCCTCGTCCAGGGCGGCGCGCACACGCTGGTACAGTAGAGCCGGACCGACCCCGGCGGCGGCGGCGCGCGCCCGGCGGCGGGCGCGGGCGGTGCCGAGCTGAAGGACCGCGGCGGGGGTCATGGAGAGGGGCCAGCCCTCCGGCGGACCAAGGGCTTGGACCATCGCCAGGGTACGCCCGTACTCGAGAAGGTCGTCCACCCGCCTGCCCCCTTCGTCTGGGACCGGTTCAACGGCCGCGTCGCGCCATCGGTCGCAATGGCGGCGCTAGGGCGGCTCAAGGCCACCCGCCCGGTACCAGGCCCGCGCCTTCTCCAGCACCCTGGCGTGGTACGCAAAGGCGTCGTCGCGCAGGCTCAGGTTGCCGCCATGCCAGCGGTAGCGGATGAGCGGCAGGGGGATGTGGCCGAAGCGGTGGTCGCGCGAGAGCCTCAGCCACATGTCCCAGTCCTGGGCCTGGAGGAGGCCCTCGTCGAAGCCCCCGACCGCGTCCATCGCCGACCTGCGCACGAGCGTCGTGGAGCCGTTGATGAAGCAGAAGCGGAAGAGCTCGCGCACCATCCTGGCATGGTCGTCGAAGGCAGAGGAGCGAAGGAGGTAGCTGTTGCCCGTCAGCTCGTCGTCGACATAGACGTCGGCGTATACAAGAGCGACGTCGGGGTGCGCGCGTAGGTACGCGACCTGCGCGGCCAGCTTGTCGGGCATGAACCGGTCGTCGCTGCTCAGCCAGGCGATGTGGCTGCCGTGCGCCTGCCGGATCGCGGTGTTGAGGGCGGCGGCGGTGCCCGCGTGGTCCTGGCGCACCTTGCGGACCGGCATCGACAGCGGCCCCAGCGCCTGGATCTCCCCCCAGCCGCCGTCGGTGGAGCCGTCGTCCACGATCACCAGCTCGAGGTCCCGGAAGGTCTGCGCGTCGACGCTCTCCACCGCGTCACGGACGAAGCGCCGGTGGTTGTAGACAGGGATCACCACGCTCACGAGTGGCGCCCTGGCCGGTGCCGAGACGCCCGGCGCGAGGTGCGAAAGGGCCGTGCTCAGCCAGCCCCGCCTAGACCCTAGCGGTCCCTGCCGGCCGGCGGTCAAGGTCCCGTCCTCCGGTAGCGAGCCTGGACGACCGGCCGGTAGGCCAGCGCGTCCGGCCGTGCGCTCAGCCGGCGCGGGTGGACGCGGTAGTAGACGAGCGGCTCGGGAATGTGGCTGAAGTCGTATGCGCGCGCAAGGCGGATCCACATGTCGTAGTCGTGCGACTGGGGGAGGGACTCGTCGAACGGCCCCACGCGGTCGAACGCCTCCCGCAGGATGAGCGTGGTCGAGCCGTTGATCAGGCAGCCGCTGCCGACCAGGGCGTCGAACCACGCCTGGCGGTCAGGATAGGTTGGGGGCCGCTCCCGCCGGAGGATGTTGCCGTCCTCGTCCGTGCTGTAGAAGTCGCTGTAGACGAGGCCGAGGTCGGGGAGGGCGGGCCGCTCGCGCTCGACCTGCGCCATCTCGACCTCGAGCTTGCGGGGCAGGAAGCGGTCGTCGGCGCTCAGCCAGGCTACCCACTCGCCCCGCGCCAGCGAGATGGCACGGTTCAGGGCGGCGGCGGCACCGCGGTGGGGCGCGCGCACGAGGGTGACGCGCGGCAGACGGGCCGCCACGCGGTCCGCCGAGCCGTCGGTCGACCCGTCGTCCACGACGATCACCTCGTAGTCGCCGTAGGTCTGGGCGAACACGCTGTCGAGCGCGGCGTCCACGAACTCGGCGTGGTTGTAGAGCGGCATCACGACGCTGACGCGCGCCACGGCTAGGCGTCCTCGCGCGCCGTCTGGGCGCGCATCCAGTCGACGGTGCGGGGCACGCCCACCTCGAGCGGCGTGCTGGGGCGATGGCCGAGGTCCGCCACGGCCCGGTCGATGCGCGGCCGCTTGTCCCGGCAGTTGTGAAGCTCGCGCCCGACGCGCCGCGCGAGGGCGGGACTCGCGCCGGTGGCCCCGAGGACGATCCGGGCCAGATCCTCCACCGAGCGGTACTCGGCGCCGCCCACGTTGTACACGGCGCCGGCGCGAAACGCCTCGGCGGCGTTGGCCAGGGTCGCGACCGCGTTGTCGACGTACATGAAGGCGCGGTGGTAGCCCTCGTACACGTCGAAGGGGAGCCCGTTCACGGCATGGTAGACGAACAGGCAGACGACGCTTCGGTAGGGGTGGTAGGCCTCCCC
>JAKASY010000198.1:0-1037 GCA_021817625.1 Bacillota bacterium
GCACGCAGTGCCAGGCCAGCTCGGCGGCCGTGCGCAGGACGCGGACGCGCTCCTCCGCGGCGCCGTCCCCGTGACCGGTCACGCGCCCACCTCCGGCGCGGCGACGGCCCCGGCGCGCAGCTCGGAACGCACGCGCACCGCCACGTCCGTGCGGTTCGTGATGAGGAGGTCGATGCCGTACGTGAGGAGGCGTCGCATGCGCGCCGCCCGGTCGACCGTCCACGTGGAGACGCCGAAGCCGCGCTCGCGCGCCCGGGTCACGAACGGCGCGCGCACGGCCAGGTGGTAGGGGTTCACGTACTGTGCGCCGATGCGGGCCGGGTGGGCCCAGAAGCCCTCGCGCAGCGAGGCGCCCACGCGGCTGAAGGCGATGGCCAGGTCCGGGTACGCCTCGCGCAGGAGGGCATGGCCCTCCGCGCTGTCGCCCGTGAGCATGACGCGCTGGCGGACGGCGCGGTCGCGTAGGACCGGGACGAGGGCGCGCGCCTCCCGCACCTGGTCGTAGTCGACCATGAGCGGGATGTCGACGAGCGCGAGGGCCTCCTCCAGGGTCGGGACGGGCTCGCCCATGGCATGGAGCGCCCGCACCTCGGCCAGGGTGAGGTCGGCCACCGCGCCGCTGCCGTTCGTGGTGCGGTCGACGGTCTGGTCGTGCATGAGCACGAGCGTCCCGTCGCGGGTCGTCTTCACGTCCACCTCGACGATGTCCGCGCCCGCCCGCGCGGCCGCGCGGATGCTGGCCAGCGTGTTCTCCGGCGTCTCGCCCGGCAGGCCGCGGTGGCCGATGACTCGCGTGAAGAAGCCGGGGTCGGAGGGGTCCATGGGCCACAGGGGTGAGCGGCGCTCACGCATCGGCTCGCCTCCTCTGCACGTTGTCGCGGCCGGACGGGCGCCCGAGCGGCCGTCTGCCCCACGCAGGCTCATTGGGCCGCCTCGAGCGCGGGCTCGGCCTGGGCGATGAGGCGGCCCGTCGTGCGCTCGTAGGCGCGCACCCGCCGAAGCCGAACCGACACGGCCGTCCCCGGCTGAGATCGGAA
>JAKASY010000198.1:1047-5167 GCA_021817625.1 Bacillota bacterium
TCTAGGCGCCGCTCAGGCGGACCTCGCTGTCGGCGCCGCGCAGCGAGGTGTCGACCACCTGGGCGTCCGCGGCGCCGTCTGTGCCCAAGGGCAGGAGAAGTACGTCCTCGGGCCGGATGGCGAGCGCCGCGTCGTGCGCCACGTGGCCGCGCCCGTCGACGGGCACGAGGCCTCCCCCGACGCGGATCGCGTCGTCGAGCAGGTCGCCCTCGACGATGTTCATCGCCCCGATGAAGCCCGCCACGAACAGGGTGCCTGGGGCCGCGTAGATCGCGGCCGGGCGGTCGAGCTGGGCGATCACGCCGTCGCTCATCACGGCCACGCGGTCGCTCATGGCGAGGGCCTCGCTCTGGTCGTGGGTGACGAACAGGGTGGTGATGCCGAGGCGGCGCTGGAGCTGGCGCAGCTCGTCGCGCACGTGCTCGCGCATGTTGGCGTCGAGGTTCGAGAGCGGCTCGTCGAGGAGGAGGATCTTCGGCTCCACGACGAGGGCGCGGGCGAGCGCCACGCGCTGCTGCTGGCCGCCCGATAGCTGGCCCGGCATGCGCGTGCGGAAGGCGCCAAGGCCGAGCATGTCGAGCATGGCCGTGACGCGCCGGTCCGCCTCCTGGCGCGCCACCCGGCGGTGCAGGAGGCCGAAGGCCACGTTGTGCCAGACCGACATGTGCGGCCAGAGGGCGTACTGCTGGAAGACCATCGCCGTGGGGCGGCGCTGCGGCTCGACCGCGGTGACGTCGAGCCCGTCGATCGACACCGTCCCGTACTGCGGCGTGATGAAGCCGGCCAGGATGCGAAGCGCCGTGGTCTTGCCGCAGCCGGACGGGCCGAGGAGCGACACGAGCTCCCCGTCCGCGACATCGAGCGACAGGGTGACGGCCGGCCGGTCGGCCTTGGGATAGGTGTAGCGCACGTCCTCGACCGCGAGACGGGCCAACGGAATCCCCCCTTCGGTCAGATGGGCGCAGCCGTCAGCGGCCGCTCTCGATGCCGGCGCCCGCCGCCTCGGGAAGGCCGGCCTCGGCCGCCCAGCGCGGGTCGTCCAGGGTGACCGCGTCCGCTCCCCAGCGGGCCGCGCGCGCGAGGTCCTCGGCTGACGTGAGGCCGCCGACGCTGACGCAGAGGCCCGCTTCGTGGCACGCCCGCACGTCCTCCTCGGAGGCGAGGTCCACCTCCATGTTGACGTGGCGGGTCGGGATGGTCGCCGCCATGGCGGGCACGTCCACCAGGCGGGCGTGGTAGATGGCGAGCGTGGCGATGTCCGGCGCGGCGGCGGCGGCGCGCCGCAGGAGGCGGTGGTCGAAGGAGGAGATGATCGCCCGCTCCTCGGCGCGGTAGCGCCGGACGATCGCGATCACCGCCTCGAGCAGGCCGGGGTACGCGAGGTCCGGGTACGGCGCGGGCGCCGACTTGACCTCGATGTCGAGCGCCGTGTGGGGGGCCAGCGCCTCGAACAACTCCTCGAGGCGGGGGGCGTACAGGGGGCGGCCCTCCTCGTCATAGCCGCGCACCACGCCCCGGAGCTCGGGCCAGTTCATGCCCCCCACGAGGCGCCGCGACGCCACCGCCTCATGCACCAAGGCGCGAAGGCCCGCCTCGCCCGCCTCCAGGTCGACGCGCACGGCGCCTGAGGCAACGTCCGCGGCCGGGGCGCGCACCTCCGCCGATGGTGAGCCGTCGTGGCCAAAGCGCCACGTGACGGGCGACACCCAGGCGTCGTGGACGACGGCGACCACGCCGTCGCGCGTCAGATGGACGTCGAGCTCGACACCGTCCGCCCCCTGGCGCTCGGCCAGGAGGAAGCTCGCGAGCGTGTTGTCGGGCCTGGACGCGCTCGCGCCGCGGTGCGCCCACAGGAAGGGTCTGCCGACACGCTCGGGATAGCGCAGCACACTGCCACTCCTCTCGGCTTGGGTCTTCCCTCTCGGGGCGGGGGGCCGGTCAGATCAGGGTGAACCCGCTCGCCAGCGCGCCCTGCACGAGGTGGCGCCGGATGAGCAGCAGGAGGCCCAGGGACGGCAGGGCGAGCAGGATGGAGAACACCGCCGCCACCGGCTCGGAGTAGCCGCCCACGAGCGAGTACATCATCACGGGCATCGTCACGATGTTCGGCACGCCGACGAGGAGGGTGCCCTGCGCCTCGTCGAAGGCTGACAGGAAGGCCAGCACCGTCGCCGTGAGCAGCCCCGGCGCGGCGAGCGGCAGCGTCACGCGGAAGAACGTGGCGAGGGCACCCGCGCCGCTGTCGCGCGCCGCCTCCTCCAGCGTGCGGGGCACCGCGGCGAAGGCGGCGGCGGGGATCCGGGTCATCGTCACGAGGGTGCCGAGGAGCTGGACGACGACCACGCCAGGGAAGGTGGCGATGAGGTTCAGGGCATAGAGCAGCGTCGCCAGGCTGATGTAGATGCCGAACTGGGGGAAGGCGTTGGCCGCCAGGATGAACACGGTGACGAAGCGCCGGCCCGGGAAGCTCGCGCGCCCGATGGCGTAGGCCGCCGGCCAGCAGATGAGCGCGGAGACCGCCGTCACGGTGGGAGCCAGCGTGAGGCTATAGATGATCGCCTGGGTCAGGTGCCCCTGCGTGAAGACGTACGACCACCACTTGAGCGTCCAAACGGTCGGCAGCGCGGATGGGAAGAACCAGCTCTGGGAGAACGCCCAGACGAGGAGATTCAGAAGCGGTCCCAGGAGGAACACGCCGAAGGCGGCGATGATCACGGTGCCGAGCCAGGCCCCCGGGGCTCGGGCCGGGCGCCGGGCGACCGGTAGGGAGGCGTCTGACGGCAGGGGCGTCACGGCGGCTGCCACGGTCCTCAGCTCCTTGCGGTGCGTGAGCGTGCCATCGCCCACACGTAGGGAATGCCCACCATGGCGGCGACCAGGAAGAGAATCACGGCCATCGCCTCCGCCTGCTGCGGCCGGCCGTAGGCCTCGTAGTACGCGTCCATCGCCACGCCGAGCATCTGGGGGGCGTTCGGGCCGGTCACGTACGGCACGGTGAAGCTTCCCAGCACGCCGATGGCGGTGAACGTGCCCACGATGAGCGCCTGCAGGCGGGTGAGGGGCAGGATGATGCGCACGAACAGCTGCACCGGCCCGGCACCCATGTCGCGCGCGGCCTCGAGCCAGTTGTCGTTGATCCCGGCGAGGCCGGACGTGAGGAGCAGGACGGCGAACGGCGTCGACGCCCAGGCCTCCCCCACCACGACGTCAGCCGTCGTGAAGGCGATCGTAGGGGGCGACTGCAGGCCGAGCACGTGGTACATGAAGACGCTCAGCCAGCCGCCCGGCTGGAAGAACGCGACCAGCGCGTAGGAGGCGATGACGATCGGGATGAAGAGCGGCAGGAGGTAGAGGCCGGTCACCCAGCGGGCGAGCGCTCCAGAGCGGAAGCGGGCGAACACGGCGACCGAGTAGCCGACCACCAGGCAGATGCCGACCGTCAGGGCCGCGATCACGATGGTCACGACCAGGTCGCGCTGGAACTGGGGATCGCCGAGGAGGCTCTGGTAGACCCCGAGCGTGATGCCATGGCGGGCGAAGATCTGGTGGGTGGCACCGGCCGTCATCGCCACCGAGGTGGCGCCCCGCACGCCCAGCGTGTAGAGCACGGCGCCGATGGCCGGGTAGAAGACGAACAGGGCGATCACCGCCACGGGCAGTGCGGCCATCGCCATGGCGATCCCGGGTCTCAGCTGCACGGCAAGCCCCCCTCACCAATGCCGGAACGCGGGCAGCCTCAGGCGAGGCGCCCGCGCCCGAGCTCAGCGCACGACCGGACTAGCCGCCTGCGGAGGCACCGGCCACGACCGTCTGCCACTGGGCCGCGAGGTCCGAGTCGTACTTCGAGGCGATGCCGCTCACGTACGGCGCCTCGACGGAGGCGAACTGCCGCCGGATCGCGGCGGGCAGGTACTGCCACTCGATGCCCGGGAAGCCCGAGATGCTGTTCATGATGAACCGCTGCTGGGCCGGCTCGAGGATCCAGTTGACGAACGCCTCGGCGGCCGCGACGTGGGCGCTGTTCTTGGGAATCGCGATGGGCACCGCGCCACCGTAGAACGGCACCTGCAGCTGCACGAGCTTGATGGTCTTGGGCAGCTGGCCGGCCTTGAGGGCGGCG
>JAKASY010000199.1 GCA_021817625.1 Bacillota bacterium
TGAGCTCGCCGCCCGGGCCCCGCACGCGCGCGCAGGCGATGACCCCCCGAAGGCGCAGGAGCTCCTTGCGGATCGCGAGCGACACGGAGGCGGTGGCCTCGAACACCAGCCAAGGCAGGAACGCCTCGTACAGGCGGCGCGCCCGCTCGCGCTCTCCGGACCGGTACGCCGCGACGAGCGCGCTCAGGACCTCTGGGTAGGCGAAGCCCGTCATCGTGCCGTCGCTGCCGGCGTCCATCTCGTCCAGGAGGCTGAGGCCCCCCAGCCCGCCGAGCAGTGTGAATGGCCGTCCCCCGGCGGCCCGCAGAACCTGCGCGGCCTTGAGAGCGCTCGGCGGCGCCTCGTTCTTCACCGCCTGAACCGCCTGTGCCTCAGCCAGGACGCGGCCGATCAGCGCCGCCGGCATGGCCACGCCCGAGCTCTGAGGGTGGTCCTGGAGGACGATCGGCACACCCGACCGCCCCGCCTCCCGGTACAGGGCGGCGATCGCCTCGCCGTCCATGCCGGCGCTCGGCGCGAGGAGCACGCTGTGCGCGCCGAGCGCCGCCGCCTCGTCGATGCGTGCCCGCACGAGGCGCGCCGCCGGCGCCGACACGCCCACGCAGATCGGCACGGCGCCGCTGCGGCCGGCGACGACGGCGCGCACCGCCCGCGCGCGCTCCCCGTCGTCGAGCTTGGCCCCCTCGCCCATGACGGCCAGGACGACGAGCCCCTCGGCGCCGCGCGCCTCGTAGAACGCCGCGAGGTGGGCGAGCCCCTCCTCGTCCAGGGCCTCGGACTCGTCGAAGGGCGTCGACAGGATGGCGTGGGCGCCCGGCGCCACGCCGCGCCCAGGCGCGTGCGCCGCCTCTCCCCCGGCCTGGCCCACGTCAGTACCCCCTCTCCCGCTCGACGAGCCCTGCGAGCGGCTCGCCGCGCTCGAAGCGCGCCAGGTTGTCGAGGAAGAACGCCGCCACCTCGTCGGTGCGGCTGGGGCCGGAGATGTGCGGGCTCACGGTCACGCCGGGAAGGCTCCACAGCGGGCTCTCCGGCGGCAGGGGCTCGGTCTCGAACACGTCGAGGACGGCGCCGCCCGGCCGCCCGGCGCGGAGAGCCTCGACGAGCGCCGCCTCGTCCACGACGGCGCCGCGGCCGACGTTGACCAGGACGGACCCGGGGCGCATGGCGGCGAGCACCTCGGCGCCCACGACGCCGCGAGTCTGGGGCGTAAGCGGCAGGACGAGGACCAGGTAGTCGAGCTCGCGCACGAACGCGGTCCAGGCGTCGGGCCCGAAGTGCCGGTCGACCAGGCCATCCGGGGCTGCCGTCCGGCTCAGGCCGAGCACGCGCATGTCGAACGCGCGGCCCTTGCGCACGACCTCCCGACCAATGGATCCCAGGCCGGCGACACCGAGCGTGCGGCCCGCCAGGCGCTCGGCCACGAACGGCCGCCAGAGGCGTTCGGCCTGCTGGGCGCGCACCCGCTCGAGGTCCCGCACGCGCGCGAGCAGCTCGGCGAACACGTACTCGGCGATCGACACGCCGAACTGGTCCACGATCCGCGTCACCGCGACCGAGCGGGGCAGCTCGGCGGCCGCGACGATGTCCTCGACCCCCGCGCCAAGGCACTGCACCCAGCGCAGGCGCGCAGCGAGCGCGTAGAGCTCGTGCGGCAGGCGCCACGAGAGCAGGATCTCCGCATCCGGCACGGCGGCGCGCGCGGCGGCGGGGTCCGACGCGGCGCGCACCACCGCCGTCGGCACCGCCCGGCGCACCGCCTCCGCGTAGTGCTCCGCCCCGCCACGGGCATAGACGAGAATCGTGCGGGCCACGCCCGCCCTCCCCCTTCCGGCCGGCATCGCCGGCCCGCCCCTGGCCTTCGACGCCCCCTGCCCCGGCCTCCTGCCGGTCCCGCTCAGGGCCTCGCCGCGGCCGCGAACAGCGCGGCAGACGCCCGGCTGAAGAACGTCCCCTGGGCCTCCACGAACGCCGTGATCGCCGCCTCGCGCACGCGCGCGTCGGCCGGCCGCTCGTTTACCAGGCGCGCCGCCGCGCGGTGGTGGCTCGCGTGCGCCGCCACCAGTTCCGCCACCAGCGGATCGGTGCGCCCGTCTCCCCAGCGCAAGAGCGGGCAGTCGTCGTCGTCGCCCAGCGTCGCCTCCTTCTCGAGCGCACGCGGGTAGCGGGTGGCCACCACCACGCGCTGCATCCAGCGCAGGTGCAGGTAGACCGCGGTCAGGAACTCGGAGCCTCGAAGCACCTCGGGCCCGACCTCGGGGCCGCCGTCGCGGCTACGGGCCGCGAATGCGTGCACCCAGGGCATGACCTCCTCGGCCGGGAGCGGTCGGGTGTAGGCGTAACCCTGGCCCACGCGCACGCCGAGGCGCAGGACCGCCTCCTCGATTGCGGGGCTCTCCACGCCCTCGGCCACGATTGCGCGCTCCGACCCCGCCGCCATGAGCAGAATGGCCTGAACGATGGACCAGCTGTCGGTGGAGTCGAGCAGGCGGCGGGTGAAGGAGATGTCGACCTTGATGGAGTCGACGTTGAGCTCGTGCAGGTAGCCGAGCGAGGCGTAGCCGGTGCCGAAGTCGTCCAGGGCTACGCCGATGCCCAGGTCGTGCAGGGCGGCGATGATCTCCCGCGCCCGGCCGATGTCCTGCAGCGCCGCCGTCTCCGTGATCTCGAGCTCGAGGCCGTGCGCGCCCCCCGGGCCGAGGCGCCCGACGGCGGTGCGCACGTCGGCAAGGAAGCCTCCCGAGAGGAACCACTGCGGCGCGGCGTTGACCGCCAGGCGCGCGCCGCTGTACTCGCTCCGCCAAGCGCACCACTGCTCGACCGCGCTGCCCAGCACCCAGGCGCCGACCCGGCAGATCAGCGTCTCGTCGCGCAGGAGGGGCAGGAACTCGCCGGGCATGCGCAGGCCGCGTGCCGGGTCGTGCCAGCGCAAGAGGGCCTCGAATCCGACCACGCGCCGCGCGAGCATGTCCACCTGCGGCTCGTAGTGGAGCACGAGGCCACCGGCGCGCAGGGCCTCGCTCAGGCCGTCGCGTACGAGTCGGATCTCCTCCTGCTGGCGCTCTACCGCCGGGTCGAACAGGCGCCCGCCGTGGCCGCCGCCGCTCTTCACGCTGTACATGGCGCGGTCGGCGCGGGCAAACAGCGTCTCGAGGTCACCGCCGTCCTCGGGCAGCACGGCCACGCCCACGCTGATGCCCATGTGGCCGCGGCGCGGCCCGAAGCGCACGTCGCGCTCGGTCACGTCGAGGATACGCCCGAGCCAGGCCTCGGGTGTGAGTCCCTCCGGCAGGAGCTCGAGCAGGGCGAACTCGTCGCCGCCGACGCGCCCCACCACCCCGCCCTCGCCCACCTGGCGGGAAAGCCGGCGTGCCAGGGTGCGCAGCACCTGGTCGCCGGCGCTGTGCCCGAACACGTCGTTCAGGCTGCGGAAGTCGTCCACGTCCACCAGGGCCACGCCGAGGCGCTGCCCGGCGGCGCGTGCCGCGGCGGCGAGCGTGCCGAAGCGCTCCCCGAAGGCGCGCCGATTCCACAGGTCGGTGACCGGGTCGCGCAGGGCCATGCGCTCGAGGCGCGCCTGAAGGGCCTTGCTCTCGCGCAGGTCGAGGAGGGAGGCCAGCAGGTGGGTGCCGGAGGGCGCCTTGACGCCGCCGACCCGTACCGCCACGGGCACAGCCGAGCCGTTGGCGTGTCGGGCCATCGCCTCGCCCACGAAGTTCGCGCTGCGCGCGCGCACCCGCCGCGCGGCGGCCGCGCGCCGCCATGCCGTCATGCGCTCACGGTCGGCGTCCATCATGAGCGTCACCATGTCCTGGCCGAGGAGCTCGGGCACGCTGCGCCCGACGAGGTCGGCGAGCGTCCGGTTCACCTGCTGGATCCGCCCGGTCGCGTCGGTGAGCATGACGCCCTCCGCCGCCTGGTCGAGCACCGCCTTGAGCGTCGACTCGCGCTCGCGCAGGCGCTCGTTCGCGCAGAGCGCCGCAAGGCCGTAGCTGATGTCGGCCGCCAGCTCTGCCACCAGCTCGCGGTCGCGCTCGGTGAAGAAGCCGGCGTCCGCGGCGAACAGGAGGAGCGCGCCGGCCCGCCCCTGCTCGCTCAGAGGGGCGGCCGCGAAAGAGCGGTACCCGGCCCGCAGGGCGAGGGCGCGCGCGGGGGAGTCGGTCGCATCGGCGGCGAGGTCCGCACCGGCCTGCACGGAGCCCGTCCGCAGCGCCGCGCCCACGAGCCCCTCGCCGCGGGCTGCGCGCGTCGCCAGCGCCGGCGGCAGGCGGCGCGTGAACCACGTGGGGCCGCCCGCGCCGCACGCGATCTCGAAGCGCTCGCCGCTCTCGTCGAGGAAGCCGATCATGGCGACGCCACGCCCATCGGGGGAGAGATAGGTGGCCGCCGCCTCGCACACCCGGTTGAGGAGGTCGACCCTGCCGTGGGCCCGCACGATCGACTGGTTGCACTGGGAGAGCGCCCGGTACATGCGGCGCAGACGCTGCGCCTCGCGCGCCGCGTCGCTCGCGGAGCGCGTCAGCTCGAACCGCCGCCTGGCACCGCCCAGGTAGCGCCCGGCCGCCTCGAGGGCCGTGCGCTTGCTCTTGCTGTGGCTCAGGGCGTCACGCCCCGTGTCGGCCAGGGCAACGACGCCGACGCGCTCCGTGTCGACGAGCAGGGGGACGACCACGACCTCCCCGTGCCTGGCGAGTGCCTGCGCCTCGACCCCCCGCAGCGTGCGCACCGACCCCGCCACGGCGGCGGCCGTGAGCGACGACGCAACCACCTCTCCCGCCGCCGGCCCCGCGGGGGCGCCCGCCGAGGGCCATACCGCCTCGACGACGAGGCTGCCGCCACCGTCGAGGAATAGAGCGGTCGCCGTACGCGCGCCGATCAACCTCGCCATGGCCTCGAGCACCTGGTCCAGCCACGGTTGCCACTCGCCTGGGCTCTGGGTGCGGGCGACGAAGTCGAGGAAGCGGTCGAGGGGCTCGGACACCTTGGGGCGGGCGGTGGCCGCCGCCATCGGATCACCTCAGTGGAGGGCAAGCGCAGGCTTCAACGAGCCGCAGGGTTCCGATCAGGGTCGGAACATTCGAGTCATTTCTGGTCAATCCTGCAACCGCCCGGCCGCAGCCGCTGGGCGCGCCGCCCCACGGCCGCCCTCCTGGCGGGGTGTCGCAC
>JAKASY010000200.1 GCA_021817625.1 Bacillota bacterium
TAGGCGCAGCGCCCGCAGGCCCAGCCTAGCCAGGGAATGCCGACGCGCTGCCCGACGGGTGGGTTGCGCACGCCCTCGCCCAGGGCATCGACCCGGCCGACGACCTCGTGCCCAGGGACGACCGGCAGGGCGGGCGGCGCGAGCTCGCCGTCGGCGATGTGCAGATCGGTGCGGCACACGCCACACGCTGACACGCGCACGCGCACCTCGCCGGGGCCGGGCTGCGGCTGGGGCATCTGGCGAAGCACGAGCGGGGCGTTTGGTGCGTCGACCGTCATGGCCCGCATGGCGTCACCTTCCCTTCCGAGCCCGTCTGCCCGTTCCCACCGTCGCGCGTGCCCCGGCCGCACGCCAGGGCCGGCCGGCTACGGCTAGCGGATGCCGACAACCTCGCCGGTCGGCGCGACGCCGATGGCCAGGGCCTGGGGCTCGCGCGGGAACGCCGGCATCGTGAGGATCTCGCCCGTGAGCGCGACCACGAAGCCCGCCCCGGCGCTCAGGCGTAGCTCGCGAACGTGCAGGCGCCAGGGCGCCGACGGGACGTTTCGCAAGGAGGGGTCGTCCGTGAGCGAGTACTGGGTCTTCGCCACGCACACCGGCAGGCCTCCGTAGCCGGCCTCCGCGAAGCGGCGCGTGGTCGCGGCTACACCGCGCTCGTACACGACGCCGTCCGCGCCGTACACCTCGCGGGCGACGCGCTCCAGGGCCTCGAGCGTTGGCGTGCCGGGCGGGTAGTACGGCCGCGCGCCGGGGCCGCTGGCACCCGCCGGCGCGAGGCAGGAGGCGACCGCGTCGGCCAGCGCGGCGGCCCCCTCGGGCCCGTCGCCATACGCGGTGTTCACGGCGCACGCAACGTGCCGCTCGGCGCAGTACCCGCGGATGCGCTCGAGCGCCTCGTCGTCGTCGTCGGGGAAGCGGTTGAGCGCGACGACGAGCGGCACGCCCGTGCGCGCCAGCGTACCCAGGTGGCGTCCGAGGTTGTCGAGGCCCCGCCCGAGCGCCTCCGGGTCGGCGCTGCCCTTGGCCGGGTCGGCGCCGCCGTGGTAGGCGAGGGCCTTGACGGTGGCGACCACGACGACGGCGTCCGGGGAGAAGCCGCCCACTGGGCACACCAGGTCGAAGAACTTCTCCGCTCCCAGGTCGGCGCCGAATCCCGCCTCCGTCACCACCACGTCGGCGTGGGCGAGGGCGAAGCGCGTGGCGAGAATGCTGCTCGTGCCGTGCGCGATGTTGGCGAACGGCCCGGCGTGGACGAGCGCGGGCGTGCCGGCCATCGTGCGCACCAGGTTGGGCCGAAGCGCGTCGGCCAGGAGCGCGGCCATCGCCGACGCCGCCCCGACGTCGGCCGCGCGCACGGGAGCGCCGCTTCGGGCAAAGCCCACGACGATCTCGCCGAGACGGCGCTTAAGGTCGTCGATCCCGTTCGCCAGGGCAAGAATCGCCATCACCTCGGAGGCGGCCGTGATGACGAACCCCTCCTCGCGCGGCACGCCGCCCGTGCGGCCGCCGAGGCCCACGATCACCTGCCGCAGGGCGCGGTCGTCCATGTCGAGGGCGCGCCGGAACGTCACCCGGCGGGGGTCTAGGTCGGGCAGCGTGCCGAAGTGCAGCGCGTTGTCGAGCATCGCCGAAAGCAGGTTGTTGGCGGTCGTGACCGCGTGGATGTCGCCGGTGAAGTGGAGGTTGACCTTGTCCGAGGGCGTGAGCTGCGAGCGGCCGCCGCCGCTGCCACCGCCCTTCATGCCGAGCGAGGGGCCCAGGGAGGGCTCGCGCAGCGCCACGACGGCGCGTCGCCCGCGAAGGCGCAGGGCGTCGGCCAGGCCGATGCTGGTCGTGGTCTTGCCCTCGCCGGCCGGCGTGGGCGTGATGGCGGTGACGAGCACGAGCCGGCCGCGCCCGGCAGCGGGCTCGGATCCCAGGACCCGTGCACGCTCGAGGCCGCTCCAGGTGATCTTGCCGAACTGCCAGCCGTAGGGCTCCCAGTCGTCCGGGCCGAGGCCCAGGCCCTCGGCCGCCTCTTCCACGGGGTGGCGCATTGCCTCTCTCCTTCGGGCCGCCGCGATGTCGTCGGGACTCGTCGACTGCGTTCGCCTGTCCGGGCTCGGGTTCGGCATGCCGGCACGCGCGTTCCTGCCGGCGCCGAGAGGCACGTCCGCGGCCGATCATGGCACACCGGCGCGCAGGGTGCCGATGAGGGCGGCCGCCCGCGGCACGAGGAAGAGGACGGCGGCATTCACGAGCAGGACGCCGACGGCGGCGGTGAAGGCGTAGGGCACGATGCCCTGGCGCGCGCGCCGCTCCTGCCAGCGCAGACGGGTGAGCAGGCCCTCCTCCTCGAGCAGGACCGAGGCCACGCTCACGCCGAGGTGGCGCTGGCGCGAGAGGAGCGAGGCCACGAATCGCGCCTCCGGCGTGCCCACGAGAGCGGCGAAGCGCTCCAGCGCGCGGGTGGGCGCGCCGCCCGCCAGGTCAGCGGCGAGACGCTCCGCCGCACCGCGCAGGGGCGCGCCCACGCCAGCGGCGGCGACGGCGGCCGCCGCGGGCAGCGGGATGCCGAAGTCGAGAGCCACCGAGAGGAACCCGAGCCAGTCGGGGTAGAGCTCGCGCATGCGCCGGCGCCGCCACCAGAGAAGCGAGCGCCCCGACACGATGACGGCCAGGCAGGCCGCGAGCATGGCAAGGAGCAGGCCCGCGCCGTCCGGCAGGGGTCCCCATGGGCGGACCAGGGAGAGGACGGCAAGCGGTGCGGCCGCAGCCGCCGGACCGTAGGCCAGGGGCGCCGGCGTCGGGCGCGGGTTGTCGCTGCGGGCAGGGCGGCCGCGCCGGGGGGCGGTCAGCCGCCGCACAAGGGCGCCCGCACTTGCACCCGCCGCGGCACCGGCCAGTGTCGCGAGCGCCCGCCACAGCTCAGACATGGCCATGGTTCTCCTGGGAAGGCGCGAGCGCATGCAGACGGGGCGGCGACGAGGCGCCGAGCGCGACCGGGCCGGCCACGGCGACGGCGGTGGTGAGAGCGGAGCCGAGGAGCAGCGCGCGACCCCAGGCGGTGTGGACGGGACCCGGGACGCCGGCAGGCCAACCCGACAGGGCGGCGATGCCGACGACCAGGTCGACGGCCAGGAACGCGAGCGTGAGGATCTCGTACAGGCGGTGCTCGCTCCGCTCCTCGGCGCCGAACGCGACGCTCTGGTCGGCCTCGCGCAGAAGGCGACGGAGCGCCGGCCCAAGGCCACCACCCCAGGTGGCGTCGAGGCTGAGGAGGTGGGCGAACATGCGAAGCAGGGGCACCTCCTCGCGCGCGGCCCAGTCCTGCGCGGCCCGGGCCAGGGGCTCGCCGCGGCCGAGAGCCTGCGCGAGGCCGTCCAGCCGTGTCCCGAGCCAGGTCGGGAGCGTCTCCGAGCGGGCTGCCCAGGCCAAGGCCGCCACGGGGTGCGCCCCCGCCTGCACCTCCTGCTCGAGGCGGGTGAGGAGGGGCAGCGCCTCGCGCGTCCGGCTCAGAAGGCGGCGCTCGGCCGCCGTGCGCTGCAGGAGCTCGCCCCCTCCGCACGCGAGCGCGGCGCCCAGGGGGGCAACCGCCGGATCGGCCATGGCCCGCGCCGCCAGCGCGCCGGCCGCCAGGCCGATGAGCGGCAGCGCGAGCGCCCTCAGCCTTGCCCGCGCCACGCCCGGCCATGCGGAGAGGTCCGTCCGCCCCCGCACGATGCCGGCGCCGGCGGACCCCGCCAGCGTGCCCGCCAGGGCGGCGAGGATCACGCCCGCACCTCGGCAGGGGCCCCGCCGTCCGCCAGCGCCAGGCGCTCGGCCAGGGCTGCGCTTGGCGCCTCGAGCGCGTGCCAAAGGCCGTCGTCCCCACGAGCGAGGAGTGCGCGTAGTGCGGGACGGCCACGCACGGGCGCACCCACCTCGCAGATCGCCTGCACGTGCCGGTGCCCCCGCCGGTCGCGGGTGACGCCCACCACCAGGTCGATGGCGTCGATCGCCAGACGGCGCAGGGCGGCCGGGTCCACCTGGGGCGCACCCAGGAGCATGGCGAAGGCCAGGCGGTCGAACACTTCGGCCGGTCCAGAGGCGTGTAGGGTGGTCCATGCGCCGGCGTGGCCGGTGCCCAGGGCCATGATCAAGGTGAGCGCCTCGCGGTGGCGCACCTCGCCGACCACGATGCGGTCTGGCCGCATGTGCAGCACCTGGCGCAGAGCCTCGTCGAGGTCGATAGGAGCAAGGCCCGCGGCGCGAACCTGGCCGCGCGTCTCCAGCTCGACCACGTGGGGGTGGACCTCGCCCAGGCCGAGCTCCAGGGTCTCCTCCAAGCTGACGATGCGCTCCTGCGCCGGCACCTGGCGCCCCAGATAGCGCGCGAGCGTGGTCTTGCCCGCGCCGGTCGGGCCGAACACGACGATGTTGAGGCGGGCGCGCACCGTCCTCGCGAGGAGGGAGAGCGTCGCCTGGTCGGCGAAGCCCGCGGCGAGGAAGGCGTCGTCGCTCGCCGCCATGAGGCGCGTCTTGCGCAGGGAGAGGGTCGGCCGCCGGGAGAAGGGAGGAACGGTGGCGGTGAGGCGAAGGCCAAGGGCGTCCAGGCGGGCGTCCACGAAGGGGTGCGCGACGGTCAGCTCGCGCCCGAGCGGCGCCGCCATGCGCTGCGCCAGGGCGACCACCGCCTCGTCGTCCTCGAACGCGACCGGCTGCCGTTCGAGTTGCCCGCCCACCTCGGCGAAGACGCGCTCGGCGCCGACCACCAGCACATCCTGCACGCGCCGATCCCGCACGAGGTGGGCGAGGGGCCCCAACCCATGCGGGTCATCGGCTGCGGCGCCCGCTCCCTCGACCCCGCGCTCGTCGAACACCTCGCCCTGGCCCAGCCAGGCCACGATCCCGGACACGGCCTCCTGGGCCGTGGCGCTGGCTCCGCCGTCACGCTGCCCCGGCCCGGGCCACGTCACCGCCCGGCCGTATCGATCGATCTCCCGCCTGAGGTCCACGCTGGCCATCCTCGGCCCCCTCCCCTGCCTGTTGATGCTCCTCGTCGCGCCTGGCGTCAGCGCGCCTTGCGCCTGGCCGGCCGCCATCGCGGCTCGGGCGGCGGCGCCGGGCGGCCCATGACCGTCGCCGCCAGGCGCTCGATGCCCGTCCGCCACGCGCCGTCGAGCGGCCCGAGGGCCTCAC
>JAKASY010000201.1 GCA_021817625.1 Bacillota bacterium
GAAGCGGAGGCGCATGGCACGCAAGAGGTCAGGGGTTCGAGCCCCCGCCGCTCCACCAAGGATTTGTCGCAAAGGGACGCGGAAAACAGGCACCGGCCTTCGGGGGTATGCACCCGGAGGCCGGTCGTTTCGTGCGAGCTGCGTGCGACTTCTGAAGGACCTGTCCCTCCCGCTGTCCTGCGTGCGAGCTAGGCGTTCCCCGCGGCCGGCACAGCGTCTGGACGTACGCGCGTGCATGGCTCACTGTGGCCTGTGCGCGTTACACACATCGTCCCGCAGGGCCGTTTCCGCGCGTCTCAGGCCACTCCGGTGAACCAGGCCGCGCCCTACGTACCCGACCGTCGGCGGGCACAGCGGCCAACGGTGGACACACGAGGGGGCGTTGCGGTCGGGAGGCGGCGGTCGCCGGGGGAACGAGCCACGGCACGGCGAATCGCTCGCCCAAGGCGGTGAGACGTCCGTGGGCGACCATGAGCTTGTCCCTCTTTCGACCGCCCAGGGAACCTCATGAGCGACATCGTGAGCATAGCCGGCGTGCCCGTCTGGGCGCGCGCGGCAGCCCTCAGAAGCCGGCGGCCCGTGATCATCGTCGTCCATGGCATGACCTGGACGCCCGAGACGCTGCGCCGCGATTGGCCGGAGGCGGAGGACGGGCTGGAGCGCGTGTACTGGCGGCTTCCCGTCCTCCGCGAGGACCGCGAGGCGGTGGAGGCACGCCACCAACGCGACCCGTTCCGCGGCCTGTACGCCCCGGCCGTGGCGGAGAGCCGCGAGGAGCTCGGGCGCCTGGTCGCCGCGTTCGCCGAGCGGCCCGTCGGCCTGTTCGGCTTCTCGTTCGGCGGCCTCATTGCCCTGTGGGGCGCGGCGGACCAGCAGGGAGTGCGCGCTGCGGTAAGCGTCGGAGGCGTGCCCAGCCTGGAGTACCTGCTCGATTTCTACTCCGACTACAACTGGCTCCAGCCGGACGTGTTGCGCGAGCGGCGGCGCCATGACATCAGTGGCAACTTAGGCCTCCTGTCCGGCAAGGCCACGCTCATCCTGCACGGCGAGGAGGACGACACCATTCCCTGGCGGGTCATGGCCGACACGGCCGCCCGGTTAGCGCAGACCGACCCCGAGCTGCACCCGTTCACCCTGTACCCCCACGTGCGCCACCGCCTGAGCGGCGAGAGCCCCGAGGAGGAGGCCGACCTCTTGCGGCTCAAGGCGCGGGCGACGGCGTTCCTGCGCCACGCCCTGCTGGGGGCGTGAGTGGGCCGACCCGCTCAGGCCGACCTGAACGCCGGGTGGGGGTTTGATCGGGCCCCGGCTGGGCACCCCTCAAGCACAAGCCCATCTGACGGACCGTTCGCAGGTTGCCACGGCTATCGAGTCGGTTCTTGGTACAGCCAAGCTGTGGCGCGAAGCGACGTGGCGACTCAACGACTACCCTGGGCTGGACGTCCAGACGCTGGTTGTGGCGACGATCGCCGTCGAGGCGTATTGCAAGGGCGTCCTCATGTTCGCGGGCGCCGCCCTCGGCGTCGACTCGTCGAAGGTCGAGACGCAGCACAACGTGAAGCAGGCGCTTGGGTTGTTCATTGCCACAGGCCGCCACGCCGAGGAGGATCTTGGGCCCGAGTTCGACGCCATCTTCAGCGGCGATGTCGAGGTGGCACGCGCAGCCGTGGCTGACCTGGATTGGGAAGCTCAGAAGCGATCGCTCCTGCACGGCGAGGATCCGGTGGCTGAGCCGCTACACCCCGCGATGGTCCTCGGCATCCTCGAGGAAGTGGCCGTCCGCGTCGCGCGGCTCTGGTCTCGGTGGGGCGCCGCGCTGGTTGGCCCCGACCCGACGCTTGCGATTCGCGGCCTAGAAGACATGGTGAACGAGGAGCTGGAGGACGAGGGGGCGCCGGGCGAGCCGACGGGACGGCTAGCGACGGCCGCGAGCACGGAAGGGGTGGAGTCATGGCGACGCTGGTGACCTACCGGGTGCGGCTAGCGTGGCACGAGGAGGGCCGAGCGTGGAATGTCGAGGTGCCCGCCTTACCGGGCTGTGTCACCTACGGCGACACGCAGTGCCAGGCCTTGGCCAACGCCCGTGAGGCGATCGCCGGATTCCTCGAGGTCTTGCGCCGACACGGTGAGCCCATCCCACCATCGGACGCGGAGGAGGCGGTCACCGTCGAGGTACCGGGGGCGTGAGCGAGGGCGACCCGCGCGCGCCCCGGGTCACGGTCGACGAGCTGATCCGTGCGCTCATTCGGGCGGGCTTCTCTGTCGAGTAGGTTCGCGGCAGCCATCATTACCTGCGCCGCGGTGGCGTGCCGCCCACGGTCACCGTTCCCGTACACGGCGGCCGCATCATCCCACCCGGCACGCTACGCAGCATCCTGCGCTAGGCTGGCATGACGGTGGACGAGCTGCGGCGGTGGTTGTGAAGAACGGGCTGCGGCGCCGGGGCGGTTGCTGATGATCGTCCACGTCGCGGGCGACGCGGCGCTCGGCCCGCTCCTGGCTGGCGCCGCGACCGTGGCTGCGCCGCTCGCCAGCCCCGAACGCCTTGGATCTGCCGGGCCGCGCCCTGGCACCGCTACCCGTGGTGGTGGTCGCCACGGCACCGTAGCGCGGCCGTGACAGGGCGGCAAAGGCCAATGCCGGGCGGCGTCGATCTACGAGCCGCCAGAGCGGAAGATACGGTGCACCTCGGCCGGCGACTGGTGATGGTTTGGTCCTGGTGTTCGAGCGCGGCCACGGCGGAGCGCACCGCCACGAGCCGCGGCAAGAGGAGTTTGATCATGGATGCAGCTTGGGACAAACTTGCATCCAACACTTTCCCCTTGAGATGTGGCTGGATATCTCATCTCAGGGGTGGGCGCGCTGTGCGTGTGGCATTCGACCTCCTGGCGAAACGGCATTTCCTGCGCCCAGCGCCACCGAAATTGCTGCGATTGATTCGGCACATTAGCAAAATGGCCACCCTTTGCGGTGGGCCTATCTTGCACGCCGAACGGACGCTCAGTGCTAAGCGCAACGCTGTTGCGCGGTCCCTTGCCATAAAACCTGGCACCTTGACCGTCTGGGACCCATAAACCCTACACTGTGATCAATAATTAAGAGGTTTCCGCGGGGACCGGACGCCGAGAGCCAAGCAGCCAGGCTCTCGGCGCCACCTTGGACCTTCCGTGGAGCCCTCGGAACGAGGGCGCCACCCTGAGAGGCGGTGCACTGTTCCACGTGCGGGGAATAGATTGCGCCAAACCAGCGAGCGCGACTCAAGGCAGACTGGGTCGCCAGAGAGACGCCCGGCGGAGGTGAGGCAGACGACCACCACGCAAGACCTGTACCTCGCCTTCGTGCTCAAGCCGATGGCAATCCCGGATGCGCTTGAGCCTTACATCAAGCGAAACCTGGACGGCACGCCCAAGACGGGTCGGGAGGTGCTCAAGCACAGGACGGGGCTCAAGGACAAGCACAAGACCGCGGACGTCGGGTGCTTCGTGTGCCGCCGCATGACGTCGTACCATCCTGAGAAGATGTGCGGCGACTGCGCCGCCCTCGCTCTCAAGGAGACCGCCAGGCGGATCCTGCTCAACGCCAAGGACACTCCGCCCGCTACACGGTGCGCGGTGTGCACGGTTTCTGTCGAGCGCGGCCTGACGATCATCGGCGAGATGACGGGTGCAGCGACTTCGGCCAACCTGCTCACGGACGGAAGGGCGCTCAAGTCGGCCTCCGCGTTCGTGTGCATGGCGTGCGCAGCTCTCTACCTCGCCTGGAACTCGAACCCCGGCAAGATGGGCGCCTTCGTCGTGTGGGCCAAAGACGACGAGCCTGGCGGCGTCGACTGCCTGTGGCCACTCGACCGCTCACCGCCCTGGTGGACGCTGCCGCTGGCCCGTCCGCTCCTCGCCGTCCGGGTCACCGAGCAAGGCCAGCGCGTCTACAAGCTGCGCTCTTGCCATGCCTCGCACGACAGCCGGTTCGTGACGGTGAACTCGATCCTCTCTGCCGATGGTCCCGTAAGGATCGTGACACGGCCTGCCCTGACGAACACCGATAGGGCTGCCCTCGAGGCCGGGATAGACCGGATTGCGGCCTTGCGCCTCAAAGAGGCGGCGGCCTTGCGGGCGGCGGCCGTCGAGCTCAGCGCCAGCGTGGTCCCAGACTACCTTGCGGACTTCGGCCGGCAGCCGTTCTGGGATACCGACATCTCAAGGGAGATCGCGGCCCGAACGCAGGCGGTTCTGGCGGCGGACAAGGAAGCGCGACGGCACCGCACCAGCACCAAGAAGAAAGCGGGCCGCCCAGCGAGGGCCGCTTAGGCGCGAACGGCTTGGTTCCAACTCGCTTGGCCTAGGGGGATTCAAGGTGAGCGAGAAGACTGTGACAGGCACGTGGGGACTCCGCGCCGTGACGCTCGGCCCGGTGTGCAACGGCAAGATGACCGGCTTTGAGAAGGGCGCATCCAAAGACGACAAGAACCAGCAGAGGCCCATCGAGCCCGCGACCATCATGGTCTGGGCCGAGAAGCCGGACGGATCGCTCGTGCGCGAGCGTGTGGCGATCGTGACCGGCAACGCCTTCGCGAACGGGCGCCTGCGGCGCTTGGTCGCCCAGGACATCCTCGACAGGATCGGGCTCAGCGTGGAGCAGGTTTGCGAGGAAGCGACCGACGCCGGCCGCATCATGTACCACACCCTCACGAGCGCCGGGTCCATGGGCTTCGCGCAGAGCTACAGCTACCGCCCGTCCACCGTGACCAACGACAAGCTGGTGCGCGACGCCTGGCCCGTCCTCTCCGTCTTCGGATGCGCTCTCGGAAGCTCCATGATCGCCAGCCGACTCGCATTCCAGCACTGGTATCCGGGCACCGTCGAGCTCTACAGGATGTTCCCGGCCGAGTTCGTCTCCGGGAAGAACGCCTGGCCCCTCATGCCCGTCGAGTCGGCCAAGACGTGGGTGTCCGCGTACAGCGACGACGGGATTACGGCCGTGCGCCTCCCCGTGCACGACGTGCCCGTGCCGTTCCCCGACCAGTACAAGCCCGTCGGTCAGGGGCCGCTGGACGGGAGCGACAAGCGGCCGGACCACCCCATGCGCCAGATGCCCCAGCCGCCCCATGGTTTCATCCTGCCGAGTACGACGATCGTCACCTGGGTGAAGACGCTGAGCG
>JAKASY010000202.1 GCA_021817625.1 Bacillota bacterium
CAGACGGCGACGCGCGCGACCTTGGCCGCGCGAGTGCGCGCGCCCAGGGCGTCGAAGTCGGTGCGAATGGCGTCGAGCCCGACGGCCATGACGCTGCCTCCCTGGCTCGATGTAAAAACCGAAACGCGGCTGATGTCCGTCAACTTCCGCCCGTCGCCATGCTGCTGCGCGTGTCCGCTCAGCCTCCCACCGGACATCAGCCGTCAGGTGAGGGCGCGGTCCAGGTGCACGTAGCCGCCGTCGGGCACGAGCCACTGCCCGGTCGTGTGCGAGGCGCGCTCGGACAGGAGGAAGACCACGGTCCACGCGATCTCCCGGTCGGTCGTCATGCGCCGGCCGAGCGGGATCTTGGCGAGGACGCGCTCGAGCGCCGCCTCGGGGTCCTCCCGGCCCTGGAGCCAGGCCCGGTAGAGCGGCGTCATCACCTCGGCCGGCAGGACGGCGTTCACGCGCACGCCGTACGCCGCGAGCGCCGCCGCCCACTCGCGCGTGAGGCCCAGCTGCGCGCCCTTGGCGGCCGCGTAGCCGCTCGTGCCGCCCTGGCCGGTGAGCGCCACCTTGGAGGCGACGTTGACGATGCTGCCGCGGCTGCGCCTCAGGTGCGGCAGGCACAGGTGGGCCATCGTGTAGTAGTGCACGAGGTTTCGCCTAAGCGACGCCTCGAAGGCGGCCACCCCGGCCTCCAGGCCCACGCCGTCGTTCACGCCCGCGTTGTTCACGAGGCCGTCGATGCGCCCCTGGCGCGCCACCGCCTCCGCCACGGCCTCCCGGCAGGCTCCCTCGTCCGTGAGCTCCACCTGGAGCCATTGCGCTTTCGGGGTGCGCGCCGAGAGCGCCGCTGTGAGCGCCTCGGGCGGCTCGGCGCGGTCGAGGAGGACGGGCACCGCCCCCTCCTCCGCGAGCGCGCGCGCCACGGCCGCGCCGATGCCGCTCGCGCCGCCGGTGACCAGGACCACCTTGCCGGAGAGCCCGAGGTCCATGGCGCGGCCCCGCTAGCCCCGGAAGCGGTAGCGGTCGAGCGACTCTGGCCGCATCGCCACGGAGTACCCGGACGCGCTCGGCGCGACGTAGGCCGCGTCTCGCACCACGACGGGGTCGAGGAAGTGCTCGTGCAGGTGGTCGACGTACTCCACCACCCGTCCCTCCTTCGTGCCCGAGAAGCACAGGTAGTCGATCATCGCCAGGTGCTGCACGTACTCGCACAGGCCGACGCCGCCCGCGTGCGGCAGGACGGGGAGGTCGTAGCGCGCCGCCAGGAGGAGCACGGCCAACACCTCGTTCACCCCGCCCAGGCGGCAGGCGTCGATCTGCACGATGTCGATCGCGCTGCGGCTCATGAACTGCTTGAAGAGGATCCGGTTCTGGCACATCTCGCCCGTCGCCACCTTCACGGGGGCGATCGCCTCGCGGATGCGCCGGTGGCCCTCCACGTCGTCGGGGCTGGTCGGCTCCTCGATGAACCAGGGGCGGGCGAAGGCGAGCTCCCGCATCCAGGCGATCGCCTCGTCGACCTCCCACACCTGGTTCGCGTCCACCATGAGCGCGCGCTCGGGGCCGATCGCGTCGCGCGCGATGGAAAGGCGCCGCACGTCGTCCGCGAGGTCGCGCCCCACCTTGAGCTTGACGTGGCGGAAGCCCGCGGCGACCGCCTCGCCGCACAGGCGGCGAACCTTCTCGTCGTCGTAGCCGAGCCAGCCGGCGCTCGTGGTGTAGCAGGGGTAGCCGGCCTCCAGGAGCTCTGCCCGGCGCTCGCCCTGGCCCGCGCGCCGTGCCCGGAGGAGGGCGAGCGCGTCGTCGGGCCGTACGGCGTCCGTGATGTAGCGAAAGTCGATGGACGCCAGGAGCTCCTCCGGCTCCATGTCGGCCACGAGCCGCCAGAGGGGCTTTTCCGCCTCGCGCGCCAGGAGGTCCCAGACGGCGTTCACGACCGCTGCCGTCCCCAGGTGCATGGCGCCCTTGTCCGGGCCGATCCACCGGAGCTGGCTGTCGCCCGTGAGGTGGCGCCAGAAGCGGGCGGGGCTCTCGCGCACCCAGTCCATCTCGAGGCCGACGACCCGTGGCGCGAGGGCCTCGATGGCGGCGCAGACGACCTCGTTGCCGCGCCCGATGGTGAACGACAGGCCATGCCCCTCAAGGCCCTGGCGGCTTGTCTCGAGCACCACGTAGGCGGCGGAGTAGTCGGGGTCGGGGTTCATGGCGTCCGAGCCGTCGAGCGCCTGGGAGGTGGGAAAGCGGATGTCCAGGACGCGCATGCCGGTGATCCGGGTCAACGTACGACCTCCTAGCGCATGGCGGGCGGCCCGTCGCGGCCGCCGCCGTCACATGTCCTCGGCGATGACGACGTCCAGCCGGCGCGGCCCGTGCACGCCCTCGACCCGGCTGAGCTCGATGTCCGACGTCGCCGACGGGCCGGAGATGAGCGTGAGCGCCGTGGGCCGGGCCCGCACCGACGGGCCCAGGCGGCGCATCGCCTCGGGCACCGTGGCGACGACCTGGGAGGCGAGCACGACCACCACCAGGCGGTCCGGCACGAGGGTGATGGCGCGCCGCCCCTGGCGCTCGCCGCCGTCGAGGATGAGCGTGCCGGTGTCCGCGACGGCGAGCGCGCAGCCGCTCACCGCGCCCGCGAGGGCGTCGAGGGCGTGCGGCGCAAGGCCGTCGTCCACCACGAGACGGGCGGGCTCGATGGCCGCGAGCCACGCTGGCGGTAGCCCACGCGGCACGACGCAGGCGCCGCCCGCGGCGGCGACGCACGCGGCGACGGCGGTCGCGACGCCGGCGTCGCCGCGTACGCGGCATACCGTGGCGCGGTAGTCGCCGAGGCGCCCGGCGAGGCGGCGAAGGCGCCGCGCCGGCATGTCCGCCGGGTCGCCCACGCGGTAGCGGCGCGGAGCGGGCGCGTCCTCGGGCGCGTCATCCGCCTCCGGCGACCGGCCCAGGGCGCGGGCGATGCGCGCGAGCACCTCCGCCCGGGCGTCGCCCTCCTCGACGCTCACGACGGCCGCTCCCGCCGCCACCAGCGGCGCAGGCTCTCGCGCGGCACGGCCGGCAGGTCGCGCGTCGCGCTCCAGCCGGAAAGCCCGGGCACCGGCACGCGCCCGCCGCGCCCGCCCGCGAGCGCCGCCAGCACCTGGGACTGCTCGTAGCGCCGTGGGTCGGCGAACACGCGGCCGATGGCGCGCATCGCCAGGTGCTCCGGCATAAGGCGCTCTCCCAGGCCGCCGTGCTCCTCGCGCTCGCGCACGGCGCGCGCGCGCAGGTGCACGAGCAGGCGAGGGATCGGGATGCGCACGGGGCAGACGTCGGCGCAGGCGCCGCACAGGCTGGAGGCGTAGGGAAGGCTCTTCGCGGCCGCGTCGTCCGGGCGCAGCTGGGGCGTGAGCACCGCGCCGATCGGCCCCGGGTAGACCGAGCCGTAGGCGTGGCCGCCCGCGCGCTCGTACACCGGGCAGACGTTCAGGCATGCGGCGCAGCGGATGCAGCGCAGGGCCGTGCGCCCGAGGGCGTCGGCGAGGGCGCTGGTGCGCCCGTTGTCGACCAGGACGAGGTGCGCCTCCTCGGGCCCGTCGCCGGGCACCACGCCGCCGAACACCGTCGTGTAGGGATTCATGCGCTCGCCCGTGGCCGAGCGCGCCAGGAGCTGGAGGAAGACCTCGAGGTCCTCGAACGCCGGCACGACCTTCTCGATGCCGACGACGCTCACGAGCGTGCGCGGCAGCGTGAGGCACATGCGCCCGTTGCCCTCGGACTCCACCACGACCAGGCTGCCGCTCTCGGCCACGGCGAAGTTCGCGCCGCTCACCCCGACCGACATGTCGAGGAAGCGCTCGCGCAGGAACCGGCGGGCGGCCTCGGCCAGGGCCGCGGGCTCCGGCTCGAGGTCCGGGAGGCCCATGATGCGCGCGAAGAGGTCCCTGATCTCGTGGCGGTTCTTGTGGATGGCCGGCACGACGATGTGCGACGGCCGGTCGCCGCCGAGCTGCACGATGAGCTCGGCCAGGTCGCTCTCCACGGCCTCGACGCCGCGGGCGGCGAGGGCATCGTTGAGGCCGATCTCCTCGGTCGTGAGCGACTTCACCTTGAGGACGCGGCGCGCCCCCGTCTGGGCGACGACGTCCCCGACGACCCTGGCCGCCTCTACACCGTCGCGCGCCCAGTGCACGTGGCCGCCCCGCGCGGTGAAGGCGGCCTCGAGCTGGAGGAGGTAGCGGTCGAGGTGGCGCAGGGTGTGGTCCTTGATCGCCGCCGCGCTCTCGCGCAGCGCCTCCCAGTCGTCCACCTCCGCCACGACCTGGGCGCGCCGCCGCCGGATGGTGCGCGTGGCGCGCGCCAGGTTCTCGCGCAGCTGGCGGTCGCCGAGCGCCGCGCGCGCCGCGGCGGGGAAGGGCCGGTCGGGCCGCAGGGCGTCCTTCACGCCGTCTCGCCCCCTTCGTCGGCGCCGGCGGCGAGGATCTCCGCCAGGTGGAGGGTGCGCACGGGCGCTCCCCGGCGCGCGAGGCCGCCGCCGATGTGCATGAGGCAGGAGCGGTCGGCGGCGCACAGCGTGTCCGCCCCCGTCGCGAGCACGGCGGCGATCTTGTCGGCCAGCATGGCGCTTGACACGTCCGCGTTCTTGAGCGCGAACGTGCCGCCGAAGCCGCAGCAGCTGTCGGCCTCTTCGATCGCGACGAGCTCGAGCTCCCGCACCGCCCCGAGCAGGCGGTAGGGGCGGTCGCCGAGGCACAGGGAGCGCAGCGAGTGGCAGGTCGGGTGGTAGGCCACGCGGTGGGGGAAGCGCGCGCCCACGTCGGTCACGCCCAGGCGGTCGGTCAGGAACTCCGTGAGCTCGCACACGCGCGGCGCGAGCGCGTCGACGGCGGCGACCAGGGCCGGGTCGCCGCTCTCCTGCGCCAGCTCCGGGTAGGCCTCGCGCACGAGCGCGACGCACGACGCGGACGGCGCGACCACCGCCTCGCTCGCCTCGAACGCGCGCACGAAGTTTCGCACCATGGGCAGCGCCTCGCGCCGGTAGCCCGTGTTCACGTGCATCTGCCCGCAGCAGGTCTGCGTCGGCGGAAAGTCCACCGCAACGCCGAGGCGCTCCAGCACACGCACCGTGGCGCGGCCGGCGTCCGGGTAGAGCGTATCCACTAGGCAGGTGGCGAAGAG
>JAKASY010000203.1 GCA_021817625.1 Bacillota bacterium
TCTGACCGGGCCCTGGGCGCGCGCTGGCGCGCCGTGCCTCGCGACCGCGCGACCGAGGTGACCGTGCGCAGGGCGGGGCGGTACTACGTCGACGTCGGTGCCTTCGGCGTGCCTCTGCGCCGTGTCGAGGTCGATGCCGTGCACACGCCGCGCCTCGTCCCGGGCGGCCAATCGATCGGCATCGCGGTGCGCACCACCGGTCTTCTCGTGGTCGGCGCGTCGCGGCCGGCCGCGTGGCGCTGGGCAGGCCGCAGCGCGCTTCGGCCCGGCGACCGCATCGTTGCGGCCGAGGGCCGGCCCGTGGGCGGCGTGTCGGATCTCGAGTCGGCCGCGCGGGCGGTCGGAGGGCGGCGGCCGCTCTGCCTGAGGGTGCTGCGCGAGGGGCGTCCGGAGCGCGTGTGCCAGCGCCTTCGCTTCGATCACGCGCGCGGGCGCTACCGCCTTGGCGTCGCCGTGCGTGAGGGCCTGAGCGGCATCGGCACGCTCAGCCTGTACGACCCGAGCACCGGTTTGTACGCGGCTCTGGGCCACCGCATCCAGGACGGCTGGGCGGGGCAGTCGGTGCCCGTCGCCGGCGGACGCATAGCGCCCGCACCGATCGAGCGCGTCCGGCGCGGCTTCGTCGGGCGCCCGGGTGAGAAGATCGGGCGTGTGCGCGACGGCCGCAGCTGGGGAACGATCACCGGTAGCGGCCCGTATGGCATCTTCGGCCGCCTCCGGCCGGGCGCTGCCGGTGGACGCCGCCTGGCGCTCGCAACCGCGGATCAGGTGCATCCCGGCCCGGCGGCGCTGCTCACCGTGGTGCACGGCCAGAGGGTGGAGCGCTTTCGCGTGCGCATCGAACGTGTCGACCTTGGCGCTCCCGGGGGCCGGGGCATCGTCCTGCGCGTCGTCGACCGCGGCCTCCTCCTGCGCACGGGGGGCATCGTGCAGGGCATGAGCGGCAGTCCCATCCTGCAGGACGGCCGGCTGGCAGGCGTGCTCACCCACGTGCTCGTCAGCGACAGCACACGCGGCTACGGCGTGTTCGCCACATGGATGTGGCAGGAGGCCGTCGACAGCGCCGCTCACAGGAAGGCCACAGGAAAAACGAGTAAATCTGTCGCCTGAGGTGTCCGAACGCGAGTAGGGATTGACTTGAACCGGCACCAACTGACACGTGCGCGCGGGATTGGGCGAACGGTTCCCTGGCGGATCTTAGAGGTATAGGAAACAGGTGGGCGAAGATGGGTGCGGTAGACGGGCGTACTTGCGGGGGGATATCGGTGGCGGAGGGGAAGACGCGAATCGTTGTTGCGGACGACAATCGGGACTTCTGTCAGCTTCTGACCGAGGTGATCCAGGCCGAGCGCGACATGGATCTGGCCGGCGTGGCGCACAACGGCCTTGAGGTGCTGGATCTTGTCGAACGGGCCGCTCCTGAGGTCCTCGTGCTCGACATCATCATGCCGCACCTCGACGGTCTTGGCGTGCTCGAGCGCCTGAACGAGCTGGAGCGGCCGCACAGGCCGAAGGTGATCATTCTCACGGCCTTCGGCCAGGAGGCGATCACCCAGCGTGTGGTCGAGCTTGGCGCCGACTACTACATCCTCAAGCCGTTCAACCTTGATGTCCTCATCCACCGCATCCGCCAGCTCGGGAACACGTCCACCGCGTCGCTCGCGGCGGCCCGAAGCGAGCGGCGGGAGGCGCCGAACCTCGAGCTCGAGGTCACCAACATCATCCACGAGCTCGGGATTCCGGCCCACATCAAGGGCTACCTGTACCTGCGCGAGTCGATCCTCCTGGTCGTGGACCGGGTGGAGCTCTTGGGCGGCGTGACCAAGGAGCTCTACCCGATGGTGGCGCAGAAGTTCTCGACCACGCCGAGCCGCGTCGAGCGGGCCATCCGCCACGCCATCGAGGTCGCCTGGTCGCGCGGCAACATTGACGCCATCCATCGTTTCTTCGGCTATACGGTAGACTACGAGCGAGGCAAGCCGACAAACTCGGAGTTTATCGCGATGGTTGCCGACCGCCTGCGCATGGAGCTGCACTCCGCCTGACCCCTGCGCGCGGGCTGTCGGCCCGCGCGAGGAGGTCAGGATGTGATTCGACCGTTCGCCAACGAGCCGGTGCTGAGCTACGCGGACGCCGGCCGGCGGCGTCAGGCGGAAGAGGCGCTGGCCCGCGTGAGGGCGAGGAGCGCAGAGCCGGTTCCCCTCTGGATCGACGGCCAGCCGCGCACCGAGCGCGTGAGGCCGGTGCACAACCCTTCGAACCCCGACGAGGTCGTTGGACAGGTCGCGCAGGCCGATGAGCGCGACGCGCAAGATGCCCTGGAGGCCGCCACCCGGCGCTTTGCCGGGTGGCGCTGCGTGCCTGCCTTGGAGCGCGCGATGGTCGTCCTGCGCGGCGCGGCCGCGCTGCGCCGAGACCGCCTCGATCTCGTGGCCACCGAGGTGCTGGAGGCGGGCAAGACCTGGCCCGAGGCCGACGCCGACGTGGCCGAGGCGGTCGACTTCCTCGAGTACTACGCGCGCCAGATGATCCGGCTCGCCGGGCCCGTGGCCGTCGACCCGGTCGCGGGCGAGTGGGACGAGGCGTTCTACGTGCCGCTCGGCGCGGGCGTGATCATCCCACCCTGGAACTTCCCGCTCGCCATCCTCGCCGGCATGACGAGCGCGGCTCTCGTCAGCGGCAATCCGGTCGTGCTCAAGCCGGCGTCGCCCACGCCCCTCATCGCGGCGCGCTTCGTGGCGGCGATGCACGAGGCGGGCCTGCCGAAGGAGGTTCTCCAGTTCCTGCCCGGGCCGGGCGGGCGCATCGGCGACAGCCTGGTCACGGACGCGCGCACGCGCTTCATCTCCTTCACGGGCTCGCGCGACGTCGGCCTTCGGATCGTGCGCCTCGCGGCCGAGACGGCGCCGGGCCAGCGCTGGATCAAGAAGGTCGTGGCGGAGATGGGCGGCAAGGACGCGATCATCGTCGACGAGAGCGCCGACCTCGAGGCCGCGAGCGAGGCGATTGTCGCCTCCGCCTTCGGCTACCAGGGCCAGAAGTGCTCCGCGTGCTCGCGCGCGATCCTGGTCGGCTCCGTGCACGACGACGTGCTGGCGATGGTCGAGCGCCGTACCCGCGAGCTCCGGCTGGGGCCCGCGGAGGGCTTCGACGTGGACATGGGACCGGTGGTCAATCGGAGCGCCTACGACAAGATCCTGGGCCATATCGAGTCGGCGCCCGCCGAGGGGGCGCGCCTGGTGGCCGGGGGCGGCACCCGTCCGGGCGGCTACTTCATCGAGCCGACGGTGTTCGCCGACGTCGCGCCCGGAAGCCGCCTGGGACAGGAGGAGGTGTTCGGGCCGGTCCTGGCCGTGATGCGGGCGCGCGACTTCGAGGACGCGCTCGAGATCGCCAACGGCACGGAGTACGGCCTCACCGGCAGCGTCTTCTCGCGCGACCGGGCGCACCTCATGCGAGCGCGCGCCGAGTTCGAGGTCGGCAACCTGTACTTGAACCGCAAGTGCACGGGCGCCCTGGTCGGCGCCCACCCGTTCGGCGGCTTCAACATGTCGGGCACGGACTCGAAGACCGGGAGCCCCGACTATCTCCTTCTCTTCATGCAGATGAAGGCCGTGGCCGAGCGGTTCTAAGCGAGCCGGCGCCGCCGGGCGGCGCAGCGGCGGGAGGCGAAGGGCGAAGATGGAGATCTTCAAGGCCATGGAGCAGTACGGCACCCAGCAGCTGGTGTTCTGCTACGACAGGGAAACCGGCCTCAAGGCGATCATTGCGGTCCACGACACCACGCTCGGGCCCGCCCTCGGCGGCTGCCGGATGTGGCCGTACCGAAGCGAGGACGAGGCCATCACCGACGTCCTGCGCCTCTCGCAGGGCATGACGTGGAAGAACGCAGCGATGGGCCTGTCGCTCGGGGGCGGCAAGGCGGTGGTGCTCGCCGACCCGGCGACCGACAAGTCCGAGGCCCGGATGCGCGCGCTGGGCGCGTTCATCCAGCGCCTGGGCGGCACCTACGTGACGGCCGAGGACGTCGGCACGACGCCCGACGACATGGAGCAGGTGGCGGCGGCCACGCGCTACGTCGCCGGCCTCAGTGCGCGGGGCGGCGATCCCTCGCCCGCCACCGCGATGGGCGTGTACGAGGGCATGCGTGCCTCGCTCGAGGTGGTGTTCGAGTCGCCCTCGCTCGCTGGCCGGCACGTGGTCGTGCAGGGCCTAGGGCACGTGGGCCTCGCGCTGTGCGAGCGCCTTGTGCAGAGCGGCGCCGTCGTGACGGTCACCGACCTCTACCCGGAGCGCATCCGCCCCCACGTGGACCGCCTGAGGCTGGGCGTCATCGGCCCGGACGACGTGTACGACGTCGAGGCCGACATCTTTGCGCCGTGCGCCCTGGGCGGCGTCCTCAACGCCGACACGGTCCGGCGCCTGCAGGTGGCCATCGTGTGCGGCAGCGCGAACAACCAGCTGGCCACGCCCGAGGACGCCGCGCGCCTGCGCGACCGCCGCATCTTCTACGCACCCGACTTCGTCGTGAACGGTGGCGGCGTGATCCACGTCGCCGACGGACTCTCGCCCGAGGGCTTCTCGGCGGCGCGCGTCGCGGCACGCATCGCGCGCATCCACGAACAGGTGCTCGCGATCGCCGAGACGTCGGCCTCTGAGGGCATCACCACGCACGAGGCCGCGCTGCGCCTGGCCGAGCGGCGGGTGCGGGAGCTCGGCCGGGTGCTTCACCTGAGCGTGCCGACACGGCCGCAGTGAGCGTTCCGGGCGAGCGCTCCGCGGCGCTCGACGCCTGGGCGCGCGAACGCATCCCGGGCGGCACCTCGAGCCCCGCGCGCGACGTGGCGGCCGTGGGGCTGGCCGCGGCGCCGGTCGCAGCCTACGGCCGAGGCGCCTACCTAACCGACGTCGACGGCCGCACCTATGTGGACTACCTGCAGGCGTTCGGGCCCGGGATCCTCGGCCACGGCCACGCGGGTGTATGCGCCGCGACCGCGGCCGCCGCACAGGACGGCGCCGTCTGGGGGCTCGCGGCGAGGGCCGAGGCGCGGCTGGCGGACAGCCTGGTCGAGGCGCTCACGGCGGCCGAGAAGGTGCGCTTCACCGCCTCGGGCACCGAGGCAGTGATGGCTGCGGTGCGCCTGGC